>CAYUFH010000020.1:7237-11763 GCA_964444015.1 uncultured Gammaproteobacteria bacterium
CGCATGGCTATACTTGAAGGAATATTAAGTGGAGATTTTCTAAGTATCAATGGCTAAAGTTATAAAACCCATTGTCAAATCTAATCGCGAAATCGCAGATAAAATCTACGAAATGGTTTTAGAAGATGACTTCACTGGCTTTGAGCCAGGGACTTTCGTACATATCAAATGCTCAGACGGGCTAGATCCATTACTTAGAAGACCTATTAGTATCTGCGATATTCGCGGACGCGAGATGGTACTACTATATAGAGCTGAAGGTGCTGGTACTAGAGCACTAGCTAGCATGACTGCAGGCAGTGCACTAGATATGCTTGCTCCACTAGGGCAAGGTTTCGATGTGAACGCTGCCAAGCCAGGTTCTACTGCACTGCTTATAGGTGGTGGTATCGGCGTCCCACCATTATATTATTTGGGTCGCCTGCTTAAAGAGCGTGGGGTAATAGTGAAGAGCATAATTGGTTTCAACCAGCCTAAAGATGTTTTTTATGCTGAAGAGTTTGCGGAGCTAGGAGAAACATATATTACTACCATTAGTGGTGACAATGATATTAGTGGTGGATTGCTTCGCTTCGCTCGCAATGACAGCAAAAACGTGACCAACGCTCAACCACAAGTGCAGAATCTTAACTATGCAACTGGTCTTGTTACAGATATTTTACCGAAAGTCGGTAACTGGGATACCCTCTATAGCTGCGGACCGACAGCGATGCTACGTGCGCTCCAAGGCTGCATAGATCCTAAGAAAACTGCTTTCATCTCACTTGAAGAGCGCATGGGTTGCGGTGTTGGCGCTTGCCTGGCTTGTGTCTGCGACTTAACTGAGCCTGCAGATAAATCATACGTGCGTGTTTGCACTGAAGGTCCAGTGTTCAAGCTCAATGAAGTAAAACTCTAGTGTCATCGCGAGTTGACAACCCCGTCATTGCAAGCGAAGCAATCCACAACAACGACATACACCCTCGCAATGACTTAAAGCTGCTTAAGTAAACTAGCGAAAGCTTCCCCATGCTGCTTCCACAATTGCTTACCATTAAGCTCATCATCAAACTCAACAGTAATACAAGGTATAGCTAAATCCTTAGAATAAGAACCAAGCGAACCTGGGGTCGCATAACCTATATCTTCAGTTACAGGCAAATCCAATAGCTCGGCAATTTGTGCAGCAGCTTTGCGTCCGCGCTGTTTCAGTAGTGGACTAAGACCACGTTTAATAATCTCATCATCACTGAGCACATCTAAATTCACCTGAGGAGGATTAGGATTCTGCACATAGTGATTAGTATGAAAAGAAATAATTAATTGGGGTTTATGACTTTCAATAGCAGCGATTAATCGCTGATTTTCTGCTTCACTAGCTGGCTTAGTGCCACCATAATATGGATTAAGTTTGCCATTAGGCAATAAAGGCGGCGAGGCTTGCCAGTTCTTACTTGGTAGATTACGATTCAAATCCACTCCCCGCGCGTTGCCACGAGTACTAGCCTTAAGACCATCTGGGTTAAGGGTTGGAATAATTAGAATATTAGGCTGGTCTAGTCTCTTAACCAATTGTTCAGCATAGTAACTACTCTGCGGCTCTACACCGTGGGTGCCACCGATAATAAGTATTCTAAGTTGCGGGTTCTTAAACACAAAAAACTATTACTCTAGTATATCTAAATCAGACCATACTTTCACATAATCTATGTAAGTATAATCTGGCAAGCCTTTAGCTTTAATACGTCCGCCCCAGCCACCCATAGTAGTACTAAAAATCATGGACATAGGTACATTAGCGATTTGATCAGACTCTTGCCTCGCGACTTCCACATCGTTGGCATACCAAATCAATAACTTAGGCTTCCACAAAAGTCCAAACTTAACATAGCCATTTTTATCTATCGAGCTTAGATGATAGTCATGACTAAAACTCTCCATGTCTTTATCAAAACCATTCCAATGAGAGGCTAGATGAAACTTATTGGGCTTCCAGCGACTAAGATGTTCCATCACATCTATTTCCATCCCCTGCCCCGTGTAGCCTAGATTAGAGCCATTTTCATTACGGGTAGAGCGCCTCAATCTAATCGAATCTATTTGTCCTACTTGCAATCCCCTATCGGGCATCAACCAAAAAGAAGCGTGCAAGCCTTTAGTCTTAGGCATTTTCATCCTTACTTCAAAATAGCCATAACGTTGAGTAAATTTATTAAAACTATCTACGTATCCGCTAGTGAATTTAGTTTTGCGAGTCTTGCCTCTCTTATCAGTCAGTTTTAGTTTTTCTTTGCGCGAAACTAGAACCAAATTGCCAGCCTCTATATTTACGTTAGTCTCTAATAAAGCAGCTTTAGTTTTGCCCAAGAAAAAATTACCACCAGGCAAACCAGGATTCCAGATACTAGTATCGAAACTATTAAAATCATCACTAAAAACTAATTGCCAGTTGCCCGGCTTAGGCGGTTCAGCCCAAGCCACCAGAATAGTAGTACTTAGATAAATTGATATTAAAACTTTAATCAACATGGGATATTACTATTAGTTTGTCATTTTTAATCGGCTCATGCACAAAATCCTTAGAGGGCTTAGGCAAAATAAATATCTTATCTCCTAGCTTAGATATTCTGCCATGATTGAACTCCAAATCAAGATCAAACAAACTAGAACCATTCACAGCAAATAATTTAGAGTTGCTGATCTTGGCTACAGAATCTTCTCGCTGGCTTTGCCCAGGATTTTTTATAATCAAAGGTACGTGAGTTTTAAGTATTAGAGCTTTAGCTTGCTTTGGCTTCTTAAAACTATGGCTATTAAAGAGTTTTTGAGCATGAGCATCCTGATCCAAATCCTTAACAGCCGGATTATCCTGGAAGGAATGATCTGCTGTAACTATAATCAAAGCATCCTCATATAGACCAAGTTTTTTGAGCCTGCTAATAATGCGTCCGAATAATGCATCCGCATAGCTTAAATTAAGCAAATAAGATTCTCTTAAACCAAGACGAGGTTTCTTATCAAAAACATTAATATATTCTTGCCACAACTGTTCTTCACTAGGCGCAATCTTAGAACTATAAACATAGGGTGGATGCGGGACATTGAAATGAACGTAAGCAAAACTATTAGTTGGCTTAGTATCTATATAGTTAAAGAAATCAGCCTCCATATTATTCTGCAGAACTACGGCTCGCCTCTTATCGAAATAGTTTTTGGTTCTACCAAAGAAAATCCATCTATAAAAATGTTTGCCAGCATTAGGGATATAAAGTAAATGCCTCAAACAACTAGTAGTAAAAGGGTCTAGAGTTGAGGGCATATGATACCAAGAATATGATTTACAACTAGTTAGCTGCGGCAAAAGATCACAGTAGTTTATGTAATTACCCCATAAATGCGTAGAATAATTTTTATCACTAAGAATCTCGGGTACAGGCCCAGGCTGATCCAAACCTATAATCATAGGAATTGATCTAGATGTCGACGGATAAGGGGAGAACGCCGTATGGAAATTCCAAGCCTGTTGAGAAAAATCTCTAAAATTAGGAAACTGATCGCTAATCAATCCTGGCTTCTTAGAATTAAGCTCATAGAGCTCTAGGTAGGACAATTTATCAAATATAAAAAAGAAAACATTAGTGGGCTTGAGATTCTTAGTGACATGGGGCTGCGAGCTAGTGTAAGAACATTTATGATCAACTGCTTTAGCGTTAAAGATTTGATAGTAATAAGAAAAAGTAAAAACAATACTAGTTGCTAGCACCGCTCTAAGAATCTGCTGCTCGTACTTAGCTATAAACTTAAAGTCCTTAATGCTTATTAAAACTAAGAGCGGTAGAACTATATAAAAACTTATCTCGAGGAAATAAGCCAAATAACCTAAAGCATAATAATAAGGTAATAATTTTCTTATCCTAGTATTAGTTATCCTAGTAAAAATCCACCAAGCAATAAGTACCAGTAGCACATGCACAAAAACCAAAGCAAGCGAATCAACTATTTGCCAATTAGCAAAAGCTCTATGATAGGGCTCTACAACCGCTCTCAGGTAATCAACCAGGATAATATTGACCTGTAGAATAGCAAAAGCAATATTCACTATGAAAGCCTAGTAATAATCTCGGATAATTTATCTTCCTGAGCTATCGCCATAACATGCACACCTTTAAAAGGTAGCTTGCGAATCTCATCTACTATATTGGTTGCGATTTTAAGTCCAGCTTCATGCTGGCGCTTAAGTGCTTCAGGTGACTTAGCATCATCAGAACCTAAAGCCGCAATCATTGCAGCGATATCAGTCTCAGGAATATTTACACCCCAAATATTTTTATTGATGAAATTAGCTTGCCCAAGAGTCTTGAGTGGAGTAATACCGACTAAAGTACGCGACGCAAGTGACTCAGGAATCGAATCAGCAAAACGCTTAAGCTGATCTATATCAAATACTATCTGGGTCTGGAAAAACTCAGCACCAGCATCATAGCGACGTTGCATGGTTTCAGCTTGTACTTTAAGATCAGGCATACCAGGATGTGCAGCAGCTCCAG
>CAYUFH010000020.1:11863-14462 GCA_964444015.1 uncultured Gammaproteobacteria bacterium
TTCATCGCTCTTAAGATCAAAACAACCTTTAGTACTAGGGGCGTCACCCTTATCTGGTGGATCGCCGCTTAGTATAAGTATGCTGCGCAAACCTAAAGCCCAACCACCCAGTAAATCAGACTGCAAACCCAAACGATTACGATCACGGCAGGTCATTTGCCAAATCGCTTCTATGCCTGTTTCACGCTGCATCAAATAGCTAACGGCTAGTGATGCCATTTTCATGCTCGCCCCAGAGTTATCAGTAATATTAATAGCCGAAACTAGATTTTTAAGCGGGCGGGCACGCTCTATAAGAGTATCGGCGCTTGCTGCTTTAGGCGGATTTAGCTCCGCTGTGAAAATAAATTTATCGCTGCTGAGATCCTTGCGTAGTGACACAGGGACTTACTTTAGCATGCTGCTTCAGCGGTTTTTCTACCAATTTGGAAAGCCTTGATCAAAGTATTTAATTTATCAGCAGCAGTGCCACCAAGGACTTGTCTAAGTTCCATTAAATCTCCCATAACCGGTTGCACTACTGACTTAACTTCTTTCACCATAGTTGCAATACTTTCAAGCACATGAAAATAAGCTGCTCGAAGTTCATCTGGTACATTCAAGACTCCATCCTCGGCTACAGTTACTCTGTGATCTCTCAATATATTACTTAGGTAGTCCTTGAATTTAGTATTCGGCAATGCTGCATCTAGTTGCTGCCATTGACGCTCCATCGGCTGGTGAGCTCCTATATCTCCAGAAGCTAACGCGGCTTCTGCCTGAGTTCTCATGCTTTCTCCTGTAATTAAACCTGAAAGGATAGTCGGACAAAAAATAGGTTTATGGGGACCCTTAAGCTTTTCTTTTAAGTTGACAACAGCTGCTAATACTTTCTTAGTTTCCATAATTAGCGCTGATCTTAACAAAATCATGAATATTATGTCAAACTCCACGCCCATCATACCCTCCCCAAGGTACGATACTTAAATAATATTAATACATGTATTTTCTCAGGCAAAAACCGACCCTATTATTCTAGAATTAGTCATATGAGTTTTTTCAGAAGGTTTTCAGGAAGATTGTCACGTAATATAGGTATCGACCTCGGTACTGCCAATACTTTGGTTTGCACCTCAGATGGTGGGATTATTTTGAGGGAGCCGAGCGTGGTGGCCGTCAACCGTGACAACGGTGATGTCATAGCCGTCGGCGAAGAAGCGCGCGCGATGATAGGCCGTACTCCTGCTCATATTATTGCCACCCGTCCACTTCGTGATGGTGTAATTGCAGATTTCCGCCATGCTGAAATGATGCTTAGATATTTTCTCGAGAAAGCTAATGGTCGCGGAGGATTCCGTCCACTTAGCAAACCGCGCATCGCTATCGGTATCCCTAGCGGTATTACTGAAGTTGAGCGCCGTGCTGTGCGCGAAGCAGCGGAGAATGCTGGCGCTGGTGCTGTCTATCTAATTGAAGAACCGATGGCAGCTGCTATTGGAGCTGGACTTGCTGTAGCTGATCCTATCGGTAGCATGATAGTAGATATCGGTGGTGGTACTACTGAAGTAGCTGTTACTTCACTATCTGGAATCGTAGTCTCTGAGAGTATCCGCATTGCTGGTGATGAGCTTAATGAAGCAATCATGGCTTATATGAAGAAGGTATATAACTTATCTATCGGTGAAACTACTGGTGAAACTATCAAGATCAAACTTGGTTCTGCTTACAGATTAGACGAGCAATCTGAGCAAGATCAAATCGAAGTTAGAGGACTTAATTTGCTTAATGGTTTGCCGCGCACAGTGCGAGTATCGCGCCCTGAGATTCGCGAAGCGATGGCTGAGCCTTTAACTGCTATTGTCGAATCAGTAAAACGCACTTTAGAGCGCATACCTCCAGAATTAGCTGCTGATATTTATGAGCGTGGCATTATGCTTGCTGGTGGCGGAGCTTTATTACGCGGACTTGATGAGCGCATCACTCAAGAAACTGAAGTACCTGTACATGTAGCTGATGATCCTTTGAGTTGTGTAGTGCTGGGTACTGGCAGAGTATTAGTAGACAAAACTTTGCGTAGGGTATTAGAACTGGCGGCTGGGACACAATTAGTCTAGCAAAAAGGTGACTTACGTCACGTTTTTGCGCTCTCAACCATGAGTGCACTCTTAATGGATTGCTTCGCCTTCGGCTCGCAATGACAGCTATATCAGATTACAATATCTATAGTGTCCGAAACGCTTATTGAAGTTAAGAACCTCAGCAAATCCTTCCCGGTCGCTAAAGACCTTTGGGGTAGGACTACTAAATCTTTACAAGCAGTTAGCAATATCTCACTAGAGATTAAGGCTGGTGAATGTCTAACTCTAGTTGGCGAATCAGGCTGCGGCAAATCTACTCTAGCGCGGCTAATACTTAAACTAACTAAAGCTGATGGTGGCTCGGTGATTTATGCTGGGCAAGATTTACTTACTATTAATGATGGAGACTTGCGCAAGCTGAGACCAGAATTACAAATGGTTTTTCAGAATCCCTTCAGCAGTCTAGATCCTCGCTATAAAGTACGTGATAGTATCGCTGAGCCTTTATATATACACTGGCGCCGTCATTGCGAGGCACGGAG
>CAYUFH010000020.1:14562-19481 GCA_964444015.1 uncultured Gammaproteobacteria bacterium
CATCAAGTTAGCTGCTTATTAGTTTCATGAAAGCAACCGAATCAATTAATCCCAATAGCTCCGATATAACAGCATTAAGCACGCTAGAAATGGTTGATTTGTTTATCAACGAAGAAGATTCTGTGACCAATGCTTTGGATAAAGCACGTCATGAAATCGCAGCAGCTATCGAAGTTGTATGCAACGCTCTTAGTAAGGGTGGCAGGTTATTCTATATCGGTGCTGGCACTAGCGGCAGGCTTGGTGTTTTGGATGCTTCAGAATGCCCGCCAACTTTCGGCACCGAAGCAGATTTAGTGCAAGGCATTATCGCTGGCGGCAACATTGCTCTTACTAGCGCCGTTGAAGGTGCTGAAGATGATCGAGTCGCTGCGCGCCAAATAGTAGAAGAGCGCATGAAATCAGGCGATGTACTAGTGGGTATAACTGCTAGTGGTTCCACGCCCTATGTAGTATCAGCCTTAGAAGCTGCGTCCAAGCGAGGAATCAAAACTATCGCCATTGCCAATAATAAAGATGCTGAGAGTTTCGCAGTCTCAGACTTGAAGATTTATTTAGATACTGGAGCTGAAATTATTAGTGGCAGCACCAGGCTTAAAGCTGGCACCTCACAAAAATTAGTACTAAATATGATTAGTACTATGACTATGGTCAAACTCGGCAAGACCCGAGGCAATTTAATGACCAATTTACAAGCCAAAAACGAGAAACTTAAAGATAGAGCCTTAAGATTAGTACAAGAACTAAGCGGGCAAACAGAGGATGCTTGCAAGCAAGCATTAGAGCAAGCTAATTACAATGTCGAAGCTGCTTTAAAAAGGCTAGATAATTAAATAGTGTTCAATTATTTCAAAACCAAAAGCAAAAACCTAAGTAAAACCATAGATCATAGCGAGCATGGCACGATTAAATTACGCAAAATCAAAGGTTCCAAACGCTTAGCAATACGCATCAGTCCACTTAAGGGTATTAGCGTTACCGTACCTTATAGCTATAGCTGGCAACAAGCAGAGGAGTTTATTAATAGTCGCCGAGAATGGATAGTTACTGCCACCAAAGAAACCGCTAACATTGAAGCGCAAAGAACTATATTTAAACCAGGTATTGGTTTTAACACTAGCGAGCGCAGCCTTGAATGGATCAATAGTGATTGCATCAAGATACAAACTCGCTTAGGTAAAAATAAAATCTATATCTACTACAACGAGAAGAAATCTCTTGAGGATAATGAAACGCAAGATACAATACGCCAAGCTATAGAACGCGCTCTGCGCAGTGAGGCTCGAACCCACTTACTACCACTTGCAAGCAATTATGCAATTCAATACGGAATCAAACTTGGCAAACTAAGCCTTAGAACCAGTAGGACTCGCTGGGGCAGTTGTAGTAGCAAGAATGATATAAGCCTCAATATACACTTATTAAGATTGCCAGAGCGATTAATGCATTATGTAGTACTGCATGAACTGGCGCACACCCAAGAACATAATCACAGCAAAGCATTTTGGAGTTTATTGGATAGATTTTGTATTGCAGCTTTGGCTTGCGGCGCGAAGGAACTAGATAAAGAACTTAAAGATTTTTCGCCACATTTGTATTAGAACGATGGATTGCTTCGCTGCGCTCGCAATGACATTAAGCAATGGCAAGGGGATGACGTATTACACCTAGACTATAAGGTTGATCTTCAAGACAAAACTTCAAGCTCTCAAGAACAATAGCCGTTAGAACGATACGTAGGAGTTCACTAAAAAAGTGATCAAAGGTCGTATCCAAATTCCACGCATCGTCGCCATAGGGCTAGCAGTATCATTATTGCTCGGGCCTTCTATCGCACCTGCACATGCAGCCGGTATGCTTAGTGGTAACAGTGTTACTAATCCTTTCCAGGATGCACCTGCAACAACGCATAACAATAATAATACTGGTAGCAACAACTCTAATACTAATAGTCCTGAAGCTAGCCCTAGCCCTGCAATTAATCAAAGTATCTCTACTGAACCAACAACTAATGAACTTACCAATACAGAGACTCCAATCAGCACAGAGGCTCCAATAAATGCAGACCCTTCATTAAGCGGTGCAGAAGCTAGGCAAGGTCTTGCGACAAATGCCGCGAAAACTACTAAAACTAAGAAGAAAGTAACTTTCACTGATTTAGAGTTCGTCTCTGGGGAAGATGAAACACTAAAAGCAATGATCTCGAACAAAAGTAAAACACTAAACTTACTTGAGGGACGCAAAGCTAGAATCAAAATCAATCCTAAGACTCTTTATAAGACTAAAGAGAAAACTTCTATATTTAAAGTTAACCTATACGATACAACCAGCGGTGAAAGAGTTTTCGTAACTACGCAAAACGTTAGTGTCAGCAAAGGAGCTAAAAATTCAGTTATTGATCTGGATTTAAATTATTTCGATACCGACGCCAAAAAAGTTGAGATCGACGTATACGATACTCTTGGTGATCTTGTTAATACTTACGCGACAGAAATAGAAGCTAGTAATCTAGAAGCTCAAACAGCAGCAGTCGATGAAGAAGTTGATCCAATCACTCAAGTTGCAGATTGCGATAACACTAATTTCGGTCCTTGCCAATTAGACTATATCTTTAGTAAATTATCCTTCGAGGCACGCAAAAATGCTAAACCAGCAGCTGGTTACACCAAAACTAGAGATGGTACTTATAAGATTTTCTATCCACTAAACAGCACTAAAGTCGTACAACAAACCAAATACTACGCGACTAATACTGGTGGCAGCGATGGTGGCTCAGGCGGCGGTAAAGGCGGCAAGGGCGGCACTGATCTTAGTGGTAACTCAATTTATGTTCTTGATGGTAAGCCAGTAGAGTCTGATGAGCTTGGCGTAAAAATCGGCAAAATGGCAAACTCTGAAACCAATGCTAATGGTGGTATTATCACTTACCATCCTTCTAGTAATTCATTGGGTTTTAAACTTATAGGCTCAAGCTCTGAGCAAATAGTATTGAACCAAGATGGTCTTGTCGGAATAGGTGTAACCAACCCTACCGCTTACTTAGACCTTGCAGCAGGCACTACAGCGACTCCATCTTTACGCTTACGCAAAGGTACAGTAACTACAGCTCTTAAAGAAGGTGCTATTGAATACGATGGTAAATATTGGGTAACTACCGCTGATGAGCGCAAACAGCTCGCAACAATGGGTGATATTCCTGTGTTACCGCCACCACTCAACGAATTTGATGCTGGCAAACTTTATGGCACTCTCCCTAGCTCAGTTATTCCTAGCTATGTAATTCGCACCACCGGCGTGCAGCACTTGGGCGCTAAGCAAATCAATAACTCTACTATTAATGGTGTTACCACTGTAGAAGATAGCTTCACTATTAACGGCAATCTATTCTTCACCGGTAGCAATTACGCTAATGGCAAAATCTTAGTCTCAAACGCTGCCGGTAAAGCTGACTGGCAAACTCATGACGTATGGTCACTAAACTCATACAACGGTGATACCGTAGATGCTCTATATGTAGGCAACAATGGTAGTGTAGGTATCAATGATCTAACTCCAGACTATCTACTTGATGTAAATGGTAGCCTTGGCGTAGCTGGTAACACTACTTTAGTAGGTACTCTAGGCGTAACTGGCGCTTCTACACTGAGCTCACTAGCCGTTGGCAGTAACACTACCGTAGGAGGCACGCTAGGTGTAACCGGCGCTACTACAATCAATAATAATTTAACTGCTGATGGTGATGTGACTATTGGCGGCTCTACTAGAATTGGCACAGGTGGAACTAGAAACTTCGCAACTGCTAATGGCGACTTATATGTAGAAGGCCTCTTAGAAGTAGATGGTGATATTCACCTAGGTGACGTACATACTGACAATTTAGTTATCGAAGCTTCTTTAACAGTTAATGGTGGCATGACCATGAATAATGGCATCAATATGAACACCTATTTAATTAGCGAGATTGGTAATATCGGTACCAATTTCACCAATGGCGGCGGACTGCAACTTAATGGAGATCTTGCTGTTAATGGTAATAATTTCTATGTCAATGCCAGCACGGCATCAGTCGGTATTGGCGATACTAGCGCTGAAGCCAGCTTAGAGATTGTCAGAAACAATTCATTAACTCCATTCATGATTAGTAATGGCAGTGATGGTGATTATTTATCAGTAATAGCTAATGGTGATATTGGTATTAATGATACTAATCCAGATTATTTATTAGATGTAAATGGCAGTTTAGGTGTTGCAGGCAACACTACTCTAGTTGGAACACTTGACGCTGGCGCTTCTACTTTAAGTTCATTAACCGTAACTACTAATGGTAGTATTGGTGAGGATTTAAGCGTAACTGGCAACACTGTACTAGCAGGAACATTGAATGCTGGTGCTTCTACTTTAAGCTCAGTGGCTGTAACTAATAACACCACTATTGGTGGCACATTAATCGTTACCAATAATTCAACCTTTAATGCCAATATCACAGCCAATGGCGACACAGTATTTAATAATGGCTCTGATGATAATGATTTTAGAGTCAAGGGTCAAACCAATGCTGACTTACTGGTCATTGACGCTAGCGATAATATGATAGGTATTGGTATTGAAACTCCAAGCTCAACCCTACATATCAATGGTAGTTTAGCTGTCGAAGGTGCTACTCGCTTCACTGGTGGCTTAAGCACATCTGGCAATCTTCATGCTGGAGGTAACGCGGACTTCAATGGTGATTTAATTATCAATGGTGAAACATTCGTAGTAGATGTAAGCTCTGCAATGGTAGGTATCGGTGATTCAAGCCCTGATGCAAGTTTTGAGATTGCTACTAATGGTTCTATTATCCCTCTTATGGTAAGTAATGGTAGCAATGGTGATTATTTCACTATCGCTAGCAATGGTGACGTTGGTATTGCAGATGC
>CAYUFH010000021.1:0-11304 GCA_964444015.1 uncultured Gammaproteobacteria bacterium
TAGTCGCGCGCCAAACTGTACGTGCGATGCGCAAAGACGTACTTGCTAAATGTTACGGTGGTGATATCACTCGTAAGAAAAAACTTCTAGAGAAGCAGAAGAAGGGTAAAAAACGTATGCGCAACGTCGGTTCAGTAGAACTGCCACAAGAGGCGTTTATGGCGGTGCTGAAGCTTGATTAGCACTATGTTATACTTAAGATAATGCGCATAGATGGGCAATTTTTCAAAGCTATACCACTGTTTTTAGGTGCTAGTTTTGCACCCTTAGTTACAGAAGCACAGCCATTTAGGCCAGCGGCTGATACTAATGCTTTGCATGCGCCCCAGAAAGATATTTTCGTTAATATTAGCCCAGCCGTTCAAAACTTAGTTAACTCTTTTATTAGTGAGTTTAACGATTTGTCCCGTAGTTTTGGATCATTTTTTATTAGTGAGCAAAGTAAAATCGAATGGCTTAAAAAAGCTATTCCTCTTGCTAATCAATTTTCTATTAAAGCAGAAAAGCAATTGCCAGCAGATAGGGATAAAAATCTTTGTCATCAGTTTTTTGTTGAGAGATTAGCTAAGCAGTTAGGATTTCCTTCTATCAAAAGCGAAGGTTTTAATTTGGCAATGTCCGAAGCAGGTTATATGCTAAGCCCAACTTTTAGTTTTTATGATTCTAAAAACCCTGATGCACCATTTAATAGAGAGGGTGTTGAGTTTAAACCTTTTTTAGCATTAGAAGATAAACCTTTTATGCAAATTCAGCTTAAGGATTATCCTGCGGTTACTGAGCTATTTGGAAATTTAATTAGCACTAATATGCCTAGTAGGTTTGCAGCTTATATAGCTGATATTAAGGACAAGTCCTGTTTTACTGATCGTTGGGTAGCCACTACCATTCCTACTCCCAATTCAGGTTCTGTTGTTGTCTTTAATCCATATCACAGGAATGATTCAGTAATGCTTAGAAAAGCTGCAGAGAATGAATTAGGGCATGTCTATTTTAATTTATGTTTTCCTAAGGTAAACCAGTTCATAGGTAGCGTTATCAAAGTTGACGATTTTAGAGCCAATACTCTAAATTTAGAAGAGTTTATTTCTGATGCTCTTAATGTAATTGGTGGTGATGATTTTGATATTGCAAGGTTAATATATTTTGCTTCAAGACCGAAGAAGACCGAATATGCAGCTTTATCCTCACATATTACTGATGGTATTTTAGCTAGCCTTGTTGATAAATATGGTTTTAAGCAAGGTTTCCCTGTTTGTTCTTCTATAAAGGAGACTCAAGAAGTATGTGCGGCAATGCTTAAAGCACAAAATCCAACTAAGCCGAACGTAGTTAAAGACTTTTATGCTGACTTCAAATCAGCTTTTGTCCCAGTAGCAAAAGATATAGTGAAATCGGTGAAAGCAGCGGATGATCGGCTTCGTTATCGGCCAGGTATAATTGGCAAATAGTCAATGCAGTCAACTTTTTTTAACCAAAGTCCCATGACTGAGCCCCTCGCTCACCGTTTGCGTCCGCGCCGTATAGAGGATCTAGTAGGCCCTATCACTAAGAGTGCAGCTTTTATGAATTGGCTCAGAGCTGGTGCTAGGCAATCAGCTATATTCTGGGGTCCACCTGGTACTGGCAAGACTTCTATTGCGCAATTAGCTGCTGAACTAATGGATTCTAAGGGTTCAGTCGTGGAGCGCGAGTTTATTAAACTGCATGCTTTTGATTCTGGAGTGAAGGAGCTGCGTGAGATTACCAAGCGCGCCAAAGCTTTTCCTGGTTCTATAGTTTTGTTTGTCGATGAAGTGCATAGTTTTAATAAAACTCAACAGGATATTCTTCTTGATGCTATTGAAACCGGCTCACTTACCTTCATCGGTGCTACTACTGAGAATCCAGCAGTTTCTATTAATCGCGCGCTGCTTAGTAGAGTGCTAAAGTTCGAGCTCAAAGCTCACCGTCACGCTGATCTAGCCTTGATGCTCGCGCGAGCTGAAGCGGAGCTAGATTGCAGTCTTAGCGTAGAAGCGCGTGACTACTTAATTAAATCTAGTTATGGTGACGCGCGTAATATGCTCACCAACCTTGAAATGATTTGTTCAAGTGGATGGATTGCTTCGTCACCTTCGGTTCCTCGCAATGACGGTCAATGCGAGCGTAGCGAAGCAACTCATGAAATTAGTCTCGATGACGTTAAATCCCTAGTCGATCGCAAACACTTCGCTGGCGATCCTAATACTTACTATGACTGCGTTTCTGCCTTGCAGAAGTCTCTGCGCGGTTCAGATGCTGATGCTGCTCTCTATTGGTTAGCAAGATTACTACATGGCGGGGCAGAGCTGGAGATGGTAGCGCGCAGGATTCTGGTTACTGCTAGTGAAGACGTGGGGTTAGCTGATCCAATGGCATTGGTTGTCGCGAATGCCGCTTATGAAGCGGCTCTCAAGTTAGGTATGCCAGAGGCACGTATTCCACTAGCGCAAGCAGTTGCTTATATCGCGCGCGCGCCTAAGTCTAATGCTTCATACATGGCGATGGCTCAAGCAATGAATGATTGTGCTAATCATCCACCCTATGAAGTGCCAGATCATTTGCGTAATTATAGTCTTAGCTCTGGTCCAGTACTGAGCTCCTGTCCTTCACAGCGGACTGGCGGTGAGGGCTATGTTGCTGAGAACCCTGTAACTAAATACAAATATCCTCATGACTATCCAGGTAATTGGGTTGAACAGCAGTATATGCCTGATGAATTAACTGCTAGAAAATATTTAAAGTAGTGCAAATAATTGCACAATGCTACTAGTTAGGAAAGCGATTATTGCAATTACTGGTATTGAGTAGAGTAGTATAACTTTGCTGCGTCTAATATCACAGGCTATAGAGATAGCTGTTACTCCTAGACTAAATGACCAGATCATTACTGCCATTTCTAGTAGATTAGCTAGTCCAGGGTTGTTGAGCCCTAAAATTTCTATCGGTGCAAGAAAAATATAGGGTAAATTTGCAAATATAAGTAAAGCAAATAAACGCCAAAATCTTATTTCTTCACGCTTGCGAAATACTAGTACTGTTAAAGCCAATAAAGAGGCGATCATAAAAGTGTAGAGCAGAGAATCAAACATTAGCGCCAGTGACATCTGGCTGGCTATATATTCAGTGATGATAAAGACTACAGCAGCTTTAGTTAATAGGCCTGGGTTATACTCATAGCTAAGTTCACGAAAGGCGATATTCGGTCGAAAAAGTACGCCATAGATGTTCTGAAATAGATCCATGCAATTAATTATAGATATAGGTAACTCATCTGTTAAGTATTATTATGCTGGGCAAGTGTTTTCGTCGCTTGAGGATTTACCCTCGTCACTGCGAGCGCAGCGAAGCAATCCACCTATTGGCGCATTAATTATTAGTAGTGTTCCTGAAAAAAATAATATAGAACAGGATAATTTTATTATCTGGGTGGGTGACAAAGAAGCTAAGGTGCAGATTTATGATCCACTTAAAGACTCTAAGCTCAAGGGACTTTATCCTGGAATTGGTGCTGATCGTATCGCCAAGCTTGAAGCAGCGCGAATTTTATATCCTAGTCGCGACATTATATTATTTGATTTTGGTACAGCTACTACTATGAGTGTTGCTAATACTCAAGCTGAGTTTCTTGGTGGTTTTATTAGCCTAGGTTTATCGGCGAGTCTTAAAACTCTAGCTAATTGTGCAGAGTTGCCAGATTTAAGTGGTGGATTGCTTAGTATAAACGAGCCCGACGGCTCGTTTATGCGCTTTAAATCACGAGTGCAGAATCCAGGCTGTCACGATATAAATCTTGCCAAATCTACTAACGAAGCCATTCTAAGTGGTGCGATCTTAGCTCATGATGCTTTGATAGATAGTTGGCTCAAATCTGCGCGCGTATCCACAAACCAAGCCCTAACTATAGCTACTGGCGGAGATAGAGAATTATTTAAAAGTAAATTTGATTTGGTAATTAGTGCTGCTGAATTATTATGTTCTTAATGGATTGCTTCGCCGCCGCCGCCTCCTTGCAATGACTAGGTGACTAAGATGCGATCAATCCCCGCATAATCTTTATAGATTCTTGCTTTCGGGAAAATCTCTAGTATCTTACTGGTCTGTCCTTGTCCAAACTCAAAAGCCATAAAACCACCAGCTTTAAGTAGAGGGGCTGGCGCTAAACCTTTAATTGAGGCGCTGGAACGCAATCCTAGAGCTTGATTTTTAATTTGTTCATACGGGAAACCAACCAAGGCATGCTTAGGTTCGTGTTTGAGCTCCGGATCTAGAGCTCCATAATCTTCTACGCTGACATAAGGTGGGTTAGAGACTATAACATCGAAGTACGGCGCTGAGCTTTTGATAATTGGTGTAGCGATTGGTGATTGAGTGGCAGCTTCATTGATGAAGGGGTCTAAATAGTCACCTAAGACAAAAGTTATATCAGTTTCGTATCTACGAGCGTTAATAGCAGCGACATTGAGTGCGCCGGTAGAAATATCACTAGCATAGACAGTTGCAATTGGTAGAGCTCGCTTGAGCGCAACAGCGATGCAACCAGAGCCAGTGCAGAGATCTAAGATTACTGGTTGATGAATTTTGCGTTCTTTGATTTCTTCTAGAACTCTTTCTACTAGTAGTTCTGTTTCTGGGCGTGGAATTAATACATCGCGATTAACAAAGAGCTTAAGGTCCATAAAAGGAGCTTCTTCAAGTATATAAGCAAGTGGCACTCGTTTGAGATTGCGCAAGTCACGCACCTCTAAGATTTTCTGCACTTGATTGCGAGTTAGTTGCATCTCAGGGTTAGCAATTATTTCTGCAGGACTAATTTTAAGTACTTGCTCGATAATAATTCTGGCTTCAAGCTCAGCTTCAGAGCCGTCTAGACCGCTAACTAGTTCGCGGTAGATTTGTTTTAATGTCACAACTTTGGTGGGGCGGTTGTTCATTTATTGCTATTATATACCCGTCGCTTAAAGCGCATAAACGTGATGTCGGTCTACTTAGGTTACACTCGCTTAAACCGATCTATGCTCATAGAGCGGTATTGCAGGGCTTCTGCAATATGATCAAGCGTGATTCGCTCTGATTGAGCTAGGTTGGCAATAGTGCGACTAAGGTTAAGCATTTTAGTGTAAGAGCGTGCTGATAGACCTAATTTATAACTAGCTTCAGCGATAAAATCTTTAGATTCTTTATCTAATTCTTGTTTAGTCATCTTCAATGTAGAGGCAAAATCCTGTGCCTTGCTTACACGTTCTTGCATTGCAGCGTCAATATTAGTATCGCTATCTGTGCCGATACTTTCTATTTCTTCGCGATTAAGCCGGCTTAATTCTAGGTGTATATCTATGCGGTCTAATACTGGTCCAGATAGCTTGGAGAGATAACGAGATATTTGTAGTGGGCTATCATTGCACTCGCGCTGAGTATCTCCTAAGTAACCACAAGGACAAGGATTGCAGGCTGCAACTAATGTGAAGTCTGCTGGATATGAGCAATTGACTAGTCCTCGCGCCAGGTTGATTTCTTTTTCTTCGAGTATTTGTCTGAGAACTTCTATTACATGACGATCAAACTCTGTAAGTTCATCGAGGAATAATACTCCATGATGTGCAAGACTCACCTCGCCTGGGCGTATAGGTACCCCGCCACCAATTAATGAAGTGATAGTGCTAGTGTGATGTGGCGCACGCAAAGGGCGCTGGCTAACCAGTCCTGATCGCAGTAAACCACTAATACTATAGACTTTACTTAGCTCTAGGGCTTCATTAAAATTCAATGCTGGTAGTAGATTGATAAATCTTTTGGCGAGCATAGATTTACCACAGCCAGGAGGACCTATCATCAGTACGTGATGTTTACCCGCGGCAGCGATTTCCAGTCCCCGTTTGGCTTCTGCTTGTCCTATGACCTCAGAGAAGCTTCTTTCTATCGTTGTTGTCATGAAGTTTTGCTGACAGGTTTTAATCTTAAAATCCTCTAGTGAGGCTATATTATCCTTTTCTTCCTTGTTAGGAATACCAGTTTTTTGGGTATATTGTAAGAACCCGCTTAATGATGAAAGCAATTTTTTCAATTCTGTTAAATTACTTAAAGCAAAAATTTCTATACTTGTATCCTTGCTATCAGCGAGCACAAGTGCGGCCTCAGCTTCATTGCCGCGTGCAACGATAAGATAGCGTAACCCACCTTGTTTAGCTTCTATTGCCATTGGCAGTACGCCAACCACCGGTCTTAATTCTCCAGTTAATGCAAGCTCCCCTAATAAACAACTCTGTTCTAAGATTTCAGGACTAGAGTTGATATAACCGAAAGCTGCCATCAAAGCAGCTGCGATAGCTAGATCCAAGTGTACGCCTTCTTTTTTGATATGGGCGGGACTGAGGTTTACTAGTATGCGTTTAGGTGCGATCTCGAACTCACAACTATTCATAGCAACAGTTACCCGTTCTTTGGCTTCAGTAATGGATTTAGCGGCGAGCCCTACTATCGCAAAGGCAGGCAGCCCCTTAGAGACATCGACTTCTACATTGATAATGTTGGCTTTAAGCCCAGATAGCACTACGCTATTGGTTTTGATGTACATTTGGCTGCCCCCCGACTTAATTTATTTTTCTTCGTCTAATAATTCGTGTATTCTTCTGTTGCTTTTAAGCGTGATAATCATTGCAGCCAGACTGCAAGTTAAAAGAAAACCAGAGACACAGGTGTTATAAATAAACGCTTCAAAATTATTCATATAGTCCTCCTGTTATGTAAGCGCTTTAATATTCTTTCTCTACAAGCCATTGTATCATGGCTTAAATATATGCAAGTTAGAAACGAGATCAAACTAAAGATCGCTCCTCCTAATTGAGTTGTATCAATGTTACTTAGATTCATCTCATGCGTAAATATTTGCATAACAAAAAATCCAAACGGCACAACTATACCGAAAGCTATGCTCTTGAGCATCTCAGCCTCAAACTTAAGATCATCATATTCACTTATATAATTCATTGTGCCCCCTTAGCTAAATTCGTTTATAGCAAGCTCTGGTTTTAAATGAAAGGGGTCATTTTTCCTCTGGCTTATGTTAATAAAATTAGTAAAATGGCTTAACTTCGCTGCAAAAACTGATAAATCTGGCTTTTAGATTACAAAGGAAGCGTCTTACGCATTAGTGCTATTATTAGCTCCTTGTGGCTAACGTAGTAGTAGTAGGAGCGCAATGGGGTGACGAGGGTAAAGCCAAGATTGTCGACCTTTTGTCTAAAAACGCAGATTATATAGTTCGTTATCAGGGCGGCAGTAATGCTGGTCATACAGTTAACGCTAATGGTGAGAAATATAAATTCCACTTGATTCCTTCAGGGATTCTTTACCCAGGTAAAGTTTGCATGATCGGTTCAGGCACGGTAATTGATCCTAAGGTAATTCTTTCAGAGATGGATCACCTAACTGAGCGCGGTATTAATATTAGCGGTTTGCAAATTAGTGCAGCAGCGCATGTGACTATGCCTTATCACATCATTATTGATAGAGCGCAAGAAGAGATGCGTGGTAGTAAAAAAATAGGAACCACGGTGAGAGGCATAGGACCTACTTATGCTGATAAGTCTGCACGTAATGGTATTCGCATGCAAGATTTAATTGATCCAACAGAATTACTTGAGAAACTCAAATTTCTTATCCCAGAAAAAAACATCATGCTCGAGAGGTTATTTGGTTTAGAGCCGCTTGAGTTAGATGCAGTGTATCAAGAGTATGTTGCATTTGGTCAGCGCTTGAGACCACACGTTTTCGATACAGCTGCAATTATTTGGGAAGCGGATAAGAAGCGCAAAAATATATTATTCGAAGGAGCGCAAGGTACTTTGTTGGATCTTGATCATGGTACTTATCCTTATGTAACCAGCTCTAATCCTGTGGCTGGTGGTGCTTGTATTGGTTCTGGAGTTGGGCCTAATTTTATAGATAGAGTGATAGGTATTACTAAAGCTTTTACTACTCGTGTTGGTGAAGGACCTTTCCCTACTGAGATTTCAGGTAAGGACGCTAAGATACTGCGTGCCGAAGGAACCGCTTGGGAGGAGATTGGTACTACTACTGGTCGTGCTCGTCGTGTTGGTTGGTTAGATGCAGTATTGCTGCGCTACGCGATTCGCATTAATGGATTAGATTGTTTAGCGCTAACTAAGCTCGATGTTCTTGACGCTCTTGATGCCATTTATGTTTGTAATTCATATAAGGATTTGCGCAGTGGTAAGACTTACTACGAGTTGCCCGCTGAATCTAATTTTCTTAAATATGCTCAACCAGAATATGTTGGTTTAATGGGCTGGAAGGGTGAAGGTAAATCCAGTGCTGATGCTCGCTGTGTTGAAGAGTTACCGCGCGGAGCTCTTAGCTATGTTAAGTACCTAGAGAAAATTTTGGATATACCTATAACTATTGTTAGTGTAGGTCCTAATCGTGAGCAGACTATAGTTTTAGAAGATCCTATTCATGGACCTAAGCGAGTCCTTACCGAAGTCGTAGCTTAACGCAGTTCTAGGCAATTTGGGAGACAAGTTCTTTATTTAACTGATGGTTTGCACTATTTCGGGTATACGTGCGATTAGTTCATGAGTGTAGTCCACCATCATCTGAGTTATCCAAGCTCCGAAAATCAGAAAACTAATAATTAGTATAAATAACTTAGGTACGAAAGTTAAAGTCTGCTCGCTGATTTGAGTGACTGCCTGAAATAAACTAATAGCTATACCGGCAATTAAGCCAGGAATCAATATTGGTAAAGCAAGTAAGCCAGTAATAAATAATGCTTTATTGGTAAGTTCTAGAAATAAAGTTAGATTCATTTTTAATTAACCGCCTGAAAACTACTAACAAGTCCCTCACAAAGTATATTCCAACCATCGACCAAGACAAACAGAATGATTTTAAAAGGTAATGAAAGTGTTGTTGGGGGTAAGAACATTAAACCCACAGATACTAGAGCGCTAGACACTAGTAGATCTATAATGACAAAAGGTAGAAAGAGCATGAAACCTATTTGGAATGCAGCTTTCAGTTCACCAAGCATAAAAGCTACCGTAAGCAAATGTAAAGGCACTTTATCTGCACTTTCTAATTTTTCTTTGACTTTGCCAATTCTCAGCGCTGTTTTAAGTTCAGCTTCTTTGGTTTGAGCTAGCATAAATTTGCGCAGAGGTTTAACGGCTCTATCGAGAAACACTTCTTGAGTGATTTGATTTTTAACGAAAGGCTGAATGGCAGTATCGTTAATCTGAGTAAAGGTTGGCTGCATGATGAGGAAGGTTAAAAGTAAGGATAACGAAATAAGTACTTGGGTGGGTGGTAATTGACCTATACCCATTGCTTGTCTGAGTATTGAAAATACTATAACCAGGCGAACAAAACTAGTAGTCATCAATAATATTGAAGGTGCAACACTTAGAATAGTTAATAATATTAATAACTGAACTGAAGTCTCGGTACCAGTAGGTCCACCACCTAGCTCTAGCCTGATTCCAGCAGCGTAGCTTGGTAGAGTTGCCAAGAGCCAGCTCAAACCAGCAAAACACAAAGTAAAAACACGTTTACTCACTAAATCCATAGTATCAGTTAGTTTCTTTTGTTACTAGTACTGGATTGCTTCGCTGCGCTCGCAATGACAAAGCAAACCCGTCATTGCGGGCGCAGCGAAGCAATCCATCCACTACAATAAATATAGTGCAGCGTAAACTTATTTATCGCAGAGGAGCCATTGGTGACATTATTCACTGTCTGCCTGCTATTAAACTACTGCGCAAGCTGGAACCTGATACGCGAATAGACTTAGTGGTAGGCACTGAGCAAATTCGCTCTTTGCTTGAGGCGACTGCACCCTATATTAATCATATATATGTAGCTGGTAAGAAGTTGGCTGATTCTACTGAACTAGTGGCTAGTTTAAAGTCTAGTCCTGTTGATGAGTTTATATTTCTGCACAGTGGTTTTTGGAAGGCTTGGTACTGGCAGCAGACTCTAGTGCATGCGCGCAAATTAGTTTGTTACCAGAAAGATACTAATTTCGGGGCTCGCGAAAACTTCGCTTTAACTATGTTTCCGCAGTTGCGAGACGAGCTTTTAGCTAAACAATATACTGCTGAGATTTATAAATTACTAGACTACAAATGTTTAGAAGCCCAGAGCCTTGAACCGCAAAATTATATTTGTATAGTGCCTGGTGTTGGACGTTTAAGACCAAGTAGAGCTTATCCCTTGGATTCTTGGCTTGAGGTGATAAGTCAGTTGCTGCGCAAAACTGACTTAAATATCAAAATCCTTGGTGGACCGGATGAAGAAGAGATATCACATGAGTTGTTTATTGCAGTTACTGCAGAGATTAGGGCTATTCGCACTGAGGCTGAGCGCAAACAGCTAAGTATTGTTAACCCTGAAAATCGTATTAGTAATTTGGTTGGTAAAACATCTTTGTTGGAGCTAGTGCCTATATTTAAATCAGCTCGCTTAGTGCTATCTGCTGATACTGGATTGCTGCATATTGCTACGGCACTTGGCAGCCCTGCTCTATCTATTTATACGGTAACTAGTGAGCTGCGTACTGGTCCACATTCTCCGCTAGCAACAGTTTTACGCTCTCATTCTTGTGCTTGCAACCCGAGTTTTAAGAATAAGGGCAATGAGTTGAAACATTGCTCTAGCCCTAAAGATGGTTATGCTAGCTGTGTTTGGGATATTAGTAGCGCAGAAGTGCTTGGGAAATGTTACGATGGTCTTACTCTGAAAGCTAACTCTACTGTTAGCCAGAAGATATAAATCCTTGTGACTGAACAACCGCTATACCATCAAGACAAAACCGAAGAGCTAATTAAAGGTCTTAGAAGTAAAGGTTTTAGAGTTACGCCGCAGCGTGAGTTGATCATGCGTATATTCCAAGAGCAGGGTGATAAGCACTTAAGCGCTGAGGATGTTTTTGAGATCTTAACTGCCAAAGGCGAGCAGATTAGCTTAGCTACTACATACCGCACTCTTAGAATGCTAGTGGAGATGAATATACTAAGAGAGTTGGATTTTGCCGAGTCGCATAAACACTATGAGCTAGTAGACCCTAATGCTGCTCCGCATCACCATATTATTTGTTTGAATTGTAATAAAACTATCGAATTTGAAGAAGATGAGATTAATCGTTTAGGTGAAATGATCGCTAAGAAGTACAACGTAGAGGTTGTCGATATGCAGTTTCAGATTTTTGCTAATTGTTTAGACGACCATAGCTCGGATCATCGCAAGCACCGCCAGTAAGAACGGTTA
>CAYUFH010000021.1:11404-15867 GCA_964444015.1 uncultured Gammaproteobacteria bacterium
ACTCCGGTTGCTCGGGCTCGTACGCCTAGCATCTGGAACGAAATACCTCGTTCTTACATATAAAATTAAGAAATGATTTCCCCCACTACCTTAATGTAGTCTCGCTGCTGAGCAGCACTTTTAAAACTATCAACTAAGTCTCTATTAAGAGTTTGCTTCACTGTCATCGCCTCAGTTATTTCCAAGCGATCTTGAGCCGTAAGGAGGTGATCACTAATTTTTTCTGCACCCTGAATAATACGTTCTAATGCTGCATATTTACCTTGCTCAGAGGCGTTGCGGGCCCCAGCAAGTAGTTTGCGCAGAGTTTTAAGAGCGGTTTGGTAGTCGTAGCTATCCTGCATCTTTAAATAAGGAGAACGGGCCTCTATATAGCTCTCATGCCCTTAGATTGTATGTATAAATATCGGTTCTTTGCAGGAGTCGCAGGTTTATCTTAATCCCCCAAAAGGTCGAGAATGCCTGATGAAAGCCAAAAGTTCCCTATCTAGATTAGATTTTTTTTACGCTAAATTAGTGCTATTTTTGTACAAAAATCAAAAGTTGTGAGACTATATACTCTGGTTAGTTAGGAGCTAGCTTTTTCACTCAGCCGCAAGGTCTTAGAAACGAGTGGGAGAGTCGGCTCAATAAATAGGAGAGAACCAAAAAATGAGAAAGTTATTAATGGCAACAGCGTCATTAGTACTAACGGCAGGAATAGCATCAGCTACAGCTATTCAGCCAGTTAACGTACAAAGCGCTTACATCGACACAGAAAGAGATTGGCAAGTCAAGGTTGACTACAACTATTTCCGTGATCACTCTGATGTTGGTGGAACAGATTTCCGCAACAGCACAATGGAGCTTCCAAGAATCGATATTCGTAAGAGCTTCGATACTTCAATCCCAACTCGTATTGGCTTGAATACCGCAATCAGCTTAGGTTCTACAGGAACTGAGACTGCTGGTGTTAGTACTGAAACTGGAGCTTTAGGTTTCGGTAACCTAGGTCTTACTTTAGAGGCTGCTTTGGTTAATACTGAAGATTTCGCAGTTACTGCATACATTAATCAGCATTTCTCACTAGTTCATAACAGCTCAATGGTTGCTAATGCATTCAGAGCAACTAGTGGTGCTAATGCATACGGATTCCAGACAGGTCTTGAATTGTCTGCTAAATTGCTAGACGGCTTAACAGCTTATGGCGATTGGGCTTACAGATTTGATGTACCAGATGCTGGTGAAGTTCAAAACTCATTTATCTATTGGAACGAGATTGTTTGGGATACTGGCACTATTGTCAACCCAACTCTTGGTGTTCTTGGTACCTCAGTATTCAACGATAATATCGGTACTGATTTAAGATTAGTTCCAGGCTGGGTTAACAACTTTGGTGATGACAATGCTTATCAACTAAGATTTGGTTTCCCAATCGGGCTTACATCTGATTCAAATGATTTCGGCGTTCAAGTCGGATTATTTGCGGCAATGTAATCTACGGCAGGATGATTTAGTCCCTGCTATAATATAAGTTTGAACGACTGGTGATTTGTCCCCCACCAGTCGTTCTGCTTTTTGTAGCTTTAATTCTTGTTTATCCATGCGGGAAGCTGAGAGCGGGTCTAGCTCGAGTGAGATTCGCAGTACAAATATTTGCGCTCATCTATTCCTCGCTGACACGGCAATTTGGCTCGGCACCAGCAAGCGGCATTCTGCTTTGCAGAACGCTCGCTGCTGCTGAACTCGGCTTCGCTCGCCCCTTCGCCATTGCCGCTAGCTCGTCATAGCTTCGCTTATATTTGTAACTACTCACTCAAATCTCGCTGTAACCCGCTCTCGGCTCCCTGCATAGCGAATCATTGAAATTAATATCTCCACAGGATTAGAACGACTGGTGGGGGACAAGATCTGGAGAACTGGGCTAGCTAACGATATAATTATTACTATGACAAGTACAGCAGCTAATATAGAAGCACTAACAGGTGATATTTTGGTTCACTCTGAAGCTTTTAAGAAGCTCAGAGAAGAGATACACAAGAAAATAATCGGACAGGATGAATTCATTAGTAAGCTCTTTATGGGGCTTATAGCCGCTGGACACATACTAATCGAGGGTGTACCTGGTCTAGCTAAAACTGAGACCGTTAAATGCCTTGCACAGTGTGTTGGGGTGGGTTTTCAGAGGGTGCAGTTCACTCCGGACCTCTTGCCGGCGGATATTATCGGTACCCAGATTTATAACCCTAATTCGCATAATTTCGACACTAAGAAAGGTCCATTATTCAGTAACCTAATCTTGGCTGATGAGATTAACCGTGCGCCAGCTAAGGTGCAGTCAGCACTCTTAGAAGCAATGGCTGAGAAGCATATAACTATCGGTGAGAATACTTTTAAGCTTGAAGAGCCTTTCGTGGTGCTTGCCACCATGAACCCACTAGAGCAAGAAGGTACTTACCAGCTACCTGAAGCGCAGATGGATAGATTTATGCTCAAGCTGAAGCTCGGTTATCCGACTATGGATGAAGAGAAAACGATAATGAATATGATGTCACGTAAACAAGACATCACGCTAAATCAGATTATCGGGCGCAATGAGATCTTCAAGGCTAGAGAAATCGTCGACAAAATCTATCTTGATGAGAAGGTTCAAGATTATATTATTGATATTATTTTTGCAACTAGAGCGAATAATATTAATCACAATGTCGAGCTCAAAAGCAATTCTAGAGCCAAGATTAAGGAGCTAGAGGGTCTGATTGAGTATGGCGCTTCGCCGCGTGCATCTATAGCGCTGAACCTTGCAGCCAAAACTCATGCTTTCTTAAGTGGTAGAGCTTATGTGACACCCCAGGATGTTAAGAGTGTGGGCTATGATGTTCTGCGTCATCGCATTGGTGTGAGTTTTGAGGCTGAAGCCGAAGACAAAAACTCAGACGATATTATTAAAATTATTTTTGATTCAATTGAGGTGCCATAGGTGCTGATATCCAAAGAGCTATTAGCTAAAATCAAAAAACTACAAATCAAAACCGATCGCCTGGCTAGCGAGATACTGACTGGTGAGTATAGATCTGCTTTTCGTGGTCGGGGATTGAATTTCGATAAGATACGAGAATACCAAATTGGTGATGATTTAAGGCTTATAGACTGGAAGGTTACTGCGCGTATGCGCCAGCCCTTCGTACGTCAGTATAAAGAAGAGCGGCAACTAAGCTTAATGTTAGTTATAGATCTTAGTGCTTCTAATAATTTCGGCACCCAAAGCAAAAACAAAAAAGAATTAGCTGTAGAGCTGGCTGCAGTATTAGCAGCGCTAGCGATTAAGAATAACGATAAAGTCGGAGCTTTGTTCGTTACCGATAGAATAGAGTTTTATGTGCCACCTAAGCAAGGCAAATCACATATTTTTAAACTAATTAAAGACCTGCTGACCTTTAAGCCTATATCTCAGCGTACTAATCTTAGAGTGGTGTTGCAAGAAGCTAATAGATTAATTCCCAAGCATTCAGTAGTGTTCTTGATCTCTGATTTCTTGCCAGAACGCCCTAATCAAGGGGGTTTCGATATGAATTTTAATTGTGAGCGTGAGCTTAAAATACTTAGACAGTTCAACGACTTAATAGCGGTTTCTATTCGCGATCCCCGTGAGTTTAAGCTGCCTAATATAGGGTTTATAGAAGTGGTGAATCCCGAGACTAATAGCCGTGAGCTGTTGAACCTCAATAAAAAATCAGTGCGCAGTCAATTCGAGAAAGTGCAAACAGAGTTTATGGCTGATTTGCGTAGTAATCTAAGAAGAGTAGGGGTCGATTTACTAGAGCTGACTACTGATAAGCCATATATTACTCAGTTAATGAAATTATTTTTGATGCGGGAAAGGAGACGATAGTCGTGTCGTCATTGCGAGCGATGCGAAGCAATCCATAACAGATGTTACAAACCACAACTAACGCACCAATATCAAATCTCACAGCCGGCGGTAACGCCGAGTGCGAGAACCCTTTGCCGCCAGATGACTTAAGGGACATCCATGGCTTCCACTCCATCGAAATCCCAGACTGGCTTTGGTGGCTGCTTGGAATAGCAGTAGTGGCAGCTTTAGGCTACTGGATTTATCATCGTTTTATTAAAAAACCACCACCAATAATACTTACTAAGTTTCAGCAAGTCATTCGTGACCTGGCTGCACTTGATGTTAATAGTGATACTAAAGAGTTTTATTTGTCTTTAACTGAGATTACTCGCAGTTATTTCGAAGCTGAGCTCACGGTGCCAGCTCTGGATCGTACTATAGATGAGTTGATGCCTTCACTGAAGGCGCATGAGCTGATACATACTAGTCAAGCATTACTTATTAAGGATATTTTTGAGAGAGCGGATCTAGCGAAGTTTGCTAAAGCTGAAGTTGGACTTGAGGATAAAAAACGTGATCAATCTGCAATTATCACTCTGCTTACGGAAATTAATACAGCTAGAGAAAT
>CAYUFH010000021.1:15967-18587 GCA_964444015.1 uncultured Gammaproteobacteria bacterium
ACTAGAGGTCGTCAGGGCTCGCTTAATATGGCACTCTCATCTCAAGACCAGGGCTTTGCGACACTGATAGATAAAATTGGTTTTTATTTACCACTAGCTCTTCGTCTACTCTGTATTGCTGTACTTATAATCGCTTTGGCGCGCCCACAGATGGGATCAGCGTTCAGCTCCAGCAAAAACAAAGGTATAGATATCATGATGGTAGTCGACACCTCTGAGAGCATGATGGCACTGGATATGAAACTGGCTGGTAGAGCAGTGGACAGACTAGAAGTAGTCAAAAAAATCTTGCAAGACTTCGTGATGAAACGCGGCAGCGATAGGATAGGCTTAGTGGTTTTTGGTGAGAATGCTTTTACTCAGAGCCCCTTAACTACAGATCATGGGGCAGTGGTAGATCTGATCAATCGTATGGAGATAGGCATGGTCGGCAAAATGACTGCGATTGGTTCAGCGATGGCGCTAGGCGTTAAACGTCTTAAGGATATCAAAGCTAAATCACGAGTAATGATATTGCTTACTGATGGTCAGAATAACGCTGGTGAGATCTCTCCAGGCACAGCTATAGACATAGCTAAAGAATACGGAGTGAAGATTTATACAGTAGGTGTTGGCAGAGAGGGCAAAGTACCTTTCGTCTTAGATACGCCAATCGGCAAGCAAACCATTATGGCTGAGCTGATGATGGATGAAGATACCTTAGTTAAAATCTCAGAAGAGACTGGAGGACAGTATTTCAGAGCAGAGAGTACAGAAGATTTGCAGCGTATTTATAGTCATATAGATAGGTTAGAGAAAACTGAAATAGAAGTTAAAGAACATACTGATTACAAAGATATTTTTGAGGGTTTTCTTTGGGCAGCTTTAGTCCTGCTGCTGCTAGAACTAGGTTTGGGTAACACCATATTATTTAGGCTGACATGAATATTAAACATCCAGAACTATTATTCTTATTAGCGCTAATTCCAGCGGGGATAATATTTTTTTATTGGGTTTATGATAAGCGCAATCTTATCCTTAGGCACTTAGGAGACTGGAAACGAGTTAGAGAGCTGTTTCCAACCAGTTCTAAGAATCGTATATTAACTAGGTATTTTTTATTATTACTGGCACTCTGCATGATAGTAATAGGACTTATCTCTCCGCGTTGGGGCTATGACTGGCAAGAAGTAGAAACCAAAGGCGCTAATGTTTACATCGCTATTGATGTTTCCAAAAGCATGCTTGCTGATGATATTAGTCCTAATCGTCTCACTAGAGCTAAGTTCGAGATGGCGAAACTACTAGATATCATGTCCGGTGATAGAGTGGGTTTGATAGTTTTTGCTGGTGATGCTTTCTTGCAAACACCGCTCACTCATGACTATACTATGGTTCAAGAATGGCTTAGTCGCATAGATGTAAGCTCAGTGCCGGTGCCTGGAACCTCGATTAGATCTGCTGTTGATATGGCAGTGAAGGGTTTCGAGCATATAGAATCTGAAGCCAAAATCCTTATACTAATTAGTGATGGCGAAGAGTACGATAAAGCTACTATGGACACTGTGCGCCGCGCACATAGTCAAGGCATCAAGATCTATGCTATCGGTGTTGGTACTGAAGCTGGTTCGCCGGTGCATGATGATCAAAGTGGAGCGCTAATAGTAGATAAACAAGGCAACGTAGTTATCTCCAAGCTCGATGATAGCTTCTTGCGCGAAATCGCTAAAGCCGCTGATGGAGTATATTTGCGCTCCACCACTGGAGACTTCCAAACTAAGTCCCTATACTTCGATCATATCCGTAAAGAAATCCCAGCTGAGCTCTTAAAGTCAGGCAAAACCAAACGCTGGTACGAAACTTATCAGATATTTATTAGTATCGCTGTTATTGCTCTGATACTTGAATTACTCTTAACTGTAGATCTGTCTCTAATCTCATGGCTGCAACTGAAGTTCTTAGAATGGAAACGCTCAAGACGTAAGAGCCCTAAGTTCTATACTTGGGTTTTAGTTTTATTACTTAGTGGCGCTCAGCCAGTAAGTGCTAATATCTTCGATCCTAATCTCTGGTTCGGTGATCAGGCTCTATCTAAGTCTGATTATGTTCGTGCTCGCGATCACTATCTCAAGGCACAGATCTCAGACACTAAGAACCCGAGGCTAAGTTATAACCTGGGGATTTGCAGCTATAAACAGGCTTTCGGGCGTGATGGCGGTACTGAAGTGACTAATCCTGAGCTGATGCAGGAAGCTGCTCAGTTGTTCTCGTTCGCTGCTAGTAATAGTAAATCTCCTAAACTTACAGCCAAGGCTCTTTATAACCTCGGTAACTCTCTTGCTTACTCAGGCAAACTTAAAGAAGCAGTAACAGCCTACGAGAAAACTCTAATTGCTAATCCTAAAGACGAGGACGCTAAATACAACCTCGATAAAACTAAAGCCAAGCTCAAAGAACTAGAAGAGAAATGTCCTCCCGACAATCAAAATCAAGACAATAAACAGCAACAACAAAAACAAAACCAAGAGCAAAAGCAGCAAGAGCAGAAACAAGAACAGCAGCGCCAAGATATGGATAGGTTAATGCAAGGGGTTAATGACTCACCGCCGCCTAAGATGCAGGCAGCTAAGCCCAAGCCGCC
>CAYUFH010000022.1:0-9229 GCA_964444015.1 uncultured Gammaproteobacteria bacterium
ATGGTCGCATCGATACAGTGGCTCTAGATCTAGTTGGGCGTAATGGTGCGGATTATTATACTAGAGCTAATGAAAGTTCTATGTTTAGAATATCCCGCTAGAATGCTTTAAGTATCTTGTGTAAATTACTAATTATTTTAGAAGCACTAATACTATATTCACCGTACTCTTCTCTTATACTTTCCGCCGTCTTACCCAATAAGAAAGCTCCCAGTAAAGCCGCTCTAGTACTCACTGCCAGCTTGTGATTGCCACCACGCTTGGCTACTTGTGCAGCGAAAGCTGTAATAATACCACTCAAACAATCTCCAGAACCAGCTTTAGCTAACCCAGAATTGCCGTAGGGTAGCACAAAAGCTTGCTGGGTTTTAGCATCTACTAAAATACTGGGACTACCTTTAAGTAAGATATTGCAATTTGTTGTTTTACAAAAATTTCGCAATAAAGAGATCTTTTCTAGTGGGCTCAGTTTCGCAATATCTTCAGCACTAATTGCTACAGGTGATATACGCGCCAGCTCTCCATAATGCGGTGTTACAAGTATATCTAAACCTTTATGTTTAAGACCCTTATGATTATTTCTAAAAGCGTTTATCGCATCAGCATCCAGAATAATACTGGTTTTGGTTTTAGCACCCTCAAGAAATTCTAATATTCTTCTAACTAAAGTTTGCGCTGGTGCTTCTATAGACATGGCAGGTCCCATACAAATAGCATCAGGTTCTTTATTATTGATTAATTGCGTAGCTGTCTCTATATTAAAAGCATTAATATCCTCATCAAAGCTAATCAATGAATGAGTTACCGCCTCTGGCACACTAGTATTGATCGCGTTAACATTAGATCCAGCCGTTAACAAGTGCAGCATCCCTAAACCAGATTCTAAAGCTGCTGAAGCACAAAGTATCGCTGCTCCGCCCATAGATTTAGAGCCAGCTATGACTATGGCGGTTCCATGATCGAACTTAGATCCCGTAATAGAACGCGGGGGCATTAATTCAATTAAATCTTTAACACCAATAGTATAAATTGATTCTGTTTGTGCTTTACGAACCACAGCCGCTGGATAATCCAAATGCCTAACATGCAGTTCACCTAAAACAGAACGCGCTGGATAGAATGCAAAACCAAGTTTGGCATATCCCATGCAGACAGTGTGGTCAGCTATAACGCAAAGCTCATTAATAGTTCCAGTATCAGCATCCAATCCAGAAGGGATGTCTACTGCAATGATTTTTGCATCGAAATTGTTTTGTTTGTAATTATTAATTGCAACAATAGCATCTCTAAGTAAGCCTCTAGGGCTATCTTTACTGCCAGTACCGAGCAAAGCATCGACAACAAATTCAGGTTTAATTTTATTAAAGATCGTCTCTAATTCTTCTGCTGATTCAAGCCGAATAATTTCAACTCCAGCTTTAATTGCATCTGCCTGTGCCAGCTTAGCTTCAGCACTATAACTAGCAGTTATAGTGCATACTTTGATTTCGTAATTTAATTTAGCCAATAGAGTAGCTAACGCAAGTCCATCGCCACCATTATTGCCTTTACCGCAAACTATAACTACTTGCGGAAACAAATCTATATCTGAAGCACGCTTCAGCTCATTCTCGCTTAGATGCTCAATAAGATTCTTTAGCCCCTCAGCTGCTGAGAGCATGTATTTATAACCACGCTTAATATCAGCAGCGATCGACTTCTCGTCGATAGCTTGCATCTCTGCGATAGTGAGTAATGGCAGCAATTATTTACGGTCAGCTATATTTTGATAGCTAGTTTTAGTATTACCCTGATAAATTTGACGCGGTCTTGTAATTTTATTACCAGTACCAGTTACACGCGCTTCATTCCAGTGTGCTAACCAGCCTGGCAATCTACCAAGAGCGAACAATACTGTAAACATATTTACTGGGAAGCCTAGAGCTTTGTAAATAATGCCTGAGTAGAAATCTACGTTCGGGTACAGTTTACGCTCTACGAAATAAGGATCACGCAGCGCTTCTTCTTCTAGACCTCTGGCGATTTCCAGCAGTGGATCATTAACACCCATTTTGCTAAGAACCTTCTCGCAAGCACCTTTAAGCACTTTAGCTCTTGGATCGAAATTCTTATAAACTCTATGACCAAAGCCCATTAGTTTAATACCAGATTGCTTGTCTTTAACTTTAGCTAGGTAATCTTTGTAGCTCATGCCGCTATCGTGGATAGCTTGAAGCATTTCTAATACCGCTTGGTTAGCACCACCATGCTTAGGACCCCAAAGAGCACTAATGCCAGCAGAGATACAAGCATAAATACTCGCACCAGAACTTTGTACCGTGCGCACTGTAGAGGTGCTGCAGTTTTGTTCGTGATCAGCATGCAGTATAAGTAACTGATTCATTACTTTTACTATGTCGTCATCTATTTGATATTGCTCAGCAGGCACTGCAAACATCATATTTAAGAAGTTGGCACAGTAGCTTAGTGAATTATCAGGATATATAAGTGGTTGACCTATAGATTTCTTGTAAGAGAACGCTGCAATAGTGCGTAACTTAGACAAGATGCGGATCATGTCTAGTTTGATTTGATCTTCACTCTTAGCATTGATCGGATCTGGATAGTACGCAGATAGCGAGCAAGTCATAGACGATAGTATCGCCATAGGATGTGCTGTACTTGGATAACCAGCGAAGAAGTGAGTCATGTCCTCATGTAGTAGCGAGTGACGTGTTAGACCTTGAGAAAACTCTTTAAGTTCTTGTTCTGTTGGCAGTTTGCCGTATATAAGTAGATAACTAGTTTCTACGAAAGTAGATTTCTCAGCTAATTCTTCGATGTCTATACCACGATATCTAAGTATTCCTTTCTCACCATCAATAAAACAAATATCACTCTCACAAGAGCCAGTGTTAACGTAACCTGGATCCATGGTGATGTAACCAGTTTCGCCGCGCAAACTAGAAATATCTATAGCTTTTTCACCTTCTGTTCCAGAAATTATTGGCAGTTCTACTGTTTTGCCATCTACGCTTAACTTGGCCGTCATTCTTCCCTCGTCTCTTAGATTTTTCGATTTCTCGATTTGACTTAATGCTGTTTCAGTTGCTTGTGAGTTCATAGTCACAACCTACCCAACCAAAGCCTAAAGCTATCATAAGCACAAACTAGATATTGAGTATCTCTTGGGTTAAATGTACTAAGTTTAATTCGACTATACATATTATCTTACCTTGTGTAATTTTAATCTTTTGTTTATAATCTGACGAAGGAAATAATTTATTAACAATTTACCAGCTACTTTAGAACTGAATACAGGAAGCAGAGCCAGTCTTCTCTCAAGCGCTGCTTATGTTCCAAGTTCCGTTATTGGACCGCAGGCATCTTTAGCTAGCCTTGCTAATACTAAAACTATTTCTACAGCACCAGCTGATCCCCTTGATCATTCGAGAGCTTTAGCACATTTACCAACAAGAACAGCTGACCCTGCAAGTATCAGCAGAGTACTAGAACTTGAACCAAGCCGGTCTTGCCGCCAAGAAGCAGAAGCAATGGCTTTAAAAGAACATTATAGGCAGCAGCGACTTGAGAGTGCAGCATGGGCAAAAAGCTTGCCTAGGAAATACTATGGATCTACTACTCGCCCAGTTTGTGATAGACCTCGTATGGTACAGGCTTTGTGTCAAGCAGAACCTTCTTCTTAAATCTAAATAAAATATAAAGAGTCATGCTAAGATTCAATTCTGATGTTGTCCAGCGATTCCTCAATGATGAGTATCGCAGCTAGGTTGCCTTTTACGGCCCTTATCGTTGATCGGCAGAAAGTAGCAAACTTTAGAGATTTCGACGAACAAGATCATGCAGAGCAATCACGAGTGATTGCTTATTTAGCCAAGTTATTCAATAAGCTAAAACTCGAGACTAAAGTTAAAGCACCATATAAAAAAACGATTAGAGTACATGGCGTGAGTAATGAGATCAAAAGAGCGCTTGATCGTACTTATAGTATGATCCAAGAACTAAGATTAGCGATCGCCGAACTCTATGACTCTGACCCAGACTCTGAGCCCAATCCAGACTTAGGTCGCGCGCAGCAAGCGATGTTCGATATGAATAATCAGCTAGTTAAAGTATCTTCACTTGGTAGGAAATTTGCTGAAGTGAGTAACAGAATGAAACGTTTAGCTTTGCGGATCGCGACTAACCTCTCGGGCTTTGTGGTCTCGCGCAGGCAAGCTACTAAGCGGCAACGCCCGATCTTAGAGCCAGCTCTAGCTACGGTCTCACATAAGCAGATTGCGAAAGCTTAAGTAACTTTTCTCATAATCTTTTATTAAGTATTAGCAGGTTTATTAGGAATTTATTAGAGATAAGAGGGAATTGCTAAAAGCGATTTAGGATTGGGCTTTATGGATGGAGCAGGTACATTAGTAGATTTTAGAGGACCCTTAGGATCAGAAGCTAGGCTTCTTCTGCAAAGACTTTTTCCTAATCTAGCTACAGAAACAGCAGTAGCCCCAGCTACAGCGAAGAGAGAGACGCTGCCACCAGCCACAAGTCCTGCTGCTACTTTTACACCGCAAGCAGAAAGTCGCTACATAAAAGATCACTGGGCTAGACAAGCAGCTCTGCCACCAGCTGCTAAGCATCCTAAAGCACAACCGTAACAATAATTTTGATTTTATAGAATGATTAGCTCTGCTTCACAGCAGTGAATGGTAATTCTAGATCCTCAGGTCTTATAGCAAAATCTTCTGCTAATTTTCTGGTCGCTGCTTCTGCTCTTACAGCAGCAGCTTGAAGAGCTTGTCTCCCTTTCTCAGTTCGGATCCAAGCCTTTAGTTGCCTTATAAATCTTGGCTCAGGACTAGCAGCAGGCTTTTTTATCGGCTTAACTGCTCTTTTATTTACTGGTGCAATCACATCACTTATATTAACATTCTTATCCAACTAGAATCAACCATTCTTTAGCACCCACTCCACTATCTTTGGCACAGTCTCAATGACTCCATCATAGAGAGGCCAGTCGTGTAGATTTCCTGGAATTATAATTTTATTAGACTGTGCTGCATCAACTAAACTGAGCATATTATCCTGGACATTATTATCCACTACTGGATCTTCAGCGACTTGTACTAAGAGCACTGGATTGCGGCGCAAGCGAGAGAGGTTACGCTCACTATGTTTACCTAGTTGCAGTATTTGCCAGAGTAGATTTGCGCTTACTTCTTTAGTTTTATAAATATCCTCATCAGTAGGATCACCGTTATAGAGTTTGCCGCGTATCATGCCAGACTTCTTGGTGTTAGGTGAAGGCATACTAATTAAAGTCTGACTACTAATAACATAGGTGATTAAAACTCGTGCCACGAACCATGGATTAAAAGTAGTTTTAGCTCCTTTAAAGCCAGGCACAGAAAGTATCAGCGCATCAGCTTCGTGGATCTCATAAAGATTGCTTGCTATTACTCCACCAAGACTATGACCGAAGATCACAAACTTAGCACCAGGATTAGCAACTCTCAATGCCTCGTATTCATCTTGCACAGATTTAAGCCAGTCATGAAAACTACGTATATGCCCATCACCATTAGCACCGAAGCCAGGCAAGTCATGAGCATGCCAAATAAATTGATGCTCAGTTTGTTTGGCGTTGAACTTTTCAAGTTCTTCTTGGATACGGTTTAGCCAAGCAGCTCTGCCGCCTAGACCATGTATGCCAATAATTATATATTTGGTCACAAATATATCTTGGCATGCATCTCTATCCCTGTCATCGTGAGAGGCACAGTAATCCATGGATTGCTTCGTCGTGCTATGCACTCCTCGCAATGACTACACTACGCTAGCAATAATTAAATAACGCAAAGCTACACTGACAACGGCACCGTAAAGCGCACCAACCAATACTTCATAAGGACTATGTCCTAATAATTCTTTGAGTTTATCGCCGCTAAGCTTATGTTCTTCTGAGAAAAGCTCTTTAATAATATTATTCAGCACCTCAGCTTGCTTGCCCGCTGATCTGCGTACACCGGCTGAGTCGTACATCACTACAGCAGTTAAACAAAAAGCGATAGCGAAATAAATAGAATCAACTCCAGCAATTAGCCCTATGCTGGTAGTCATAGCAGTAACTGAGGCGCTATGACTAGAGGGCATACCACCAGTGGTGAAGAGCATCTGCAAATCCCACTCCTTATGTTGCAAAGCATTAGTTATGGTTTTAAGAAACTGAGCGCTAAAGTTCGCTACTACTATAGCAGTGATGACTTCAAGACCATTATTATTAATAGCTTCGAGAAATGACATAATCGGCAAGCAACTCTAGTTTATCAGTACTTAGACCAGTTTGTCTTAATTCTTGCTTGGCTTCGATGATTAGCTCAGATGCTAGTGCCTGCGCAGATTCTATGCCGTAGAGCTTAACGAAAGTAATTTTGTTTTGCTCAGCATCCTTACCTGCAGTTTTACCTAGCACTTCGGTGCTGCTAGTAGCATCGAGCACATCATCGCTTATCTGAAAAGCTAAACCTAGTTTATGAGCGAACCCACTAAAGAGACGACAACAATCTTCATCAGCACCAGCTAGTAGTGCTCCGATCTCAGCAGAAGCAGCTAACAGTGCACCAGTTTTGCAGCGCTGCATTAAAGTTAGGGTATCAATATTAGCTTCTATTCTACCCTTGGACAGATCCATATCTAAGGCTTGCCCGCAAACCATGCTTGAGACTGCTTCTGATAGTTTTAGCGCAGCTCGGCTAAGCTTCCAAGAATCTATACCGTGGTCGCGTCCTTCACTAAGTAGTACGCGCACAGGAAGTATTAATAATAAATCTCCGGCGAGCAGTGAAGTCGCTTGATCGAATTTCTTATGATTACTAGCTTTGCCGCGACGCAAATCATCATCATCCATACAAGGAAGATCATCGTGGATAAGACTGCCGCAATGCACTAGCTCTATTGCTAAAGCTATAGGCATCGCAGGATTTTGGGACGAACGTAGACCTCGCTCACAAATGCCTTCACTTAAGCCAATTACATTCGTCCCGGCTGGATTTGACTCCATGACTGCTTCAGCAGCGAGCAAGGCTAATGTAGGTCTAATGCGTTTGCCAGCATCTTCTACGCTATAACGCAGAGCCTCGATAAGCCTGAATGAAGCGTGACCATAGGTTTCTGAATAAGCACTATTATCAGTAAGTTTATCCAAGAGCTCACTAAGAGCTTTATCGATATGGTTTTTATATTCACTAACTCTGGAACTAACTAGCATTAATAATCTATTATGGCAGAACCCCAGGTAAGTCCAGCACCGAAACCAACCATGGCGATTTTTAGTTTTTTATCAGCATCACGTTTAATAGTGCCTAATTCTAGTGCTTCATCAAAAGCAATAGGGATGCTAGCTGCACTAGTATTACCATAGCGCTCAATATTAGTAATAAATCTTTCTATAGGTATCTTCAATCGTTTAGCAGCACCTTCGATGATACGAGTATTAGCCTGGTGCGGCACGACGTAATCTAATTCTTCTGGCTGAACTCCTGCTAGCTCGCAAACAGTCTTAAGTGAATCAGGCACAGCTCTTACTGCGAACTGATAAACCGCTTGCCCGTCCATATAAACCATAGTTGGTTTAGCAGTGATATCAGCTGCTGCAACTGGATAATGTGAACCAGTATTCGGCACAAAAAGAGTACAAGCATCATCACCATCAGCCTTTAGATTAAAAGCTTTGAACGCATCTTCACTAGCGGCGCATGCGCTTAGTAAAGTAGCACCAGCGCCATCACCGAATAGTATCGCGGTGCGTCTATCTGACCAATCTATAAATCTAGACATCAAATCTACTGCTAGCACCATTACATTACGGTATTGCCCGCAGCGAATGAAATTGTAAGCAACGTTGAGCGCATAGATATAGCCAGTGCAAGCAGCAGCCATATCGAAAGCGGCAGCGTTAGAAGCGCCGATTTTCTTTTGGATAAGACAAGAAGTTGCAGGAAATAAATAATCACCAGTGGCAGTCGCGCAAATAATCAGATCTAGATCTTCAGCCTTGATGCCAGCTTTAGCTAATGCGCGCTCAGCAGCTAAGGAGCCGAGACTAACAGCGTTCTCACCTTTGGCTGGATCTACTACTCTACGTTCACGTATACCAGTGCGCTGTATTATCCAATCTTCTGTAGTTTCGAAGAGTTTTTCTAGGTCTTTATTAGTGACCACCGTTTCGGGGACTGCCCTTCCGAAACTTAGTATTTTGGCGCCAAACTGATTAGCCATATATGCTATTTTAGCAGAAACTGACACCAGTGTCAGTTTCTGGCGCATTATAACATTATTATAATGCAACCTTGGGCTCGCCGTAAGGATTATATGGGGGATTGCTTCGTCGCTACGCTCCTTGCAATGACGAGTCATGTTTCTTGCAACGACTAGTCATGTTCGCTCGCAATGACAAAACTTGTAATATACTGATCCTTAGTCCCTTGAATTTAATGGCAAAAAAAGAAGATATAAAAGAGCTTGACGAAGAGGATCTTGATCCGCCTGAGGAGCTGACCAAACCGGAGCTTGCGCGGCAAGTGATGATAATGTTATCCGAATATAAGCGCACTAAAGATAAGCGCATCCGGGATAAGATAGTCAAAAATAATTTTATTCTAGTCAAAAAAATCGCTCACGGTCTTGCTCGAAGAAGTACTGACCCTGTCGAGGATTTAATACAAATCGGCTCCATTGGACTGATTAAAGCTATAGATTATTTCGATCCAGATGCTGGTGCCAAGTTCACTACTTACGCTACTCACTTAGTAACAGGTGAGATCCGTCACTATCTGCGCGATAAAACTTCGATGATACGTGCGCCGCGCGAACTTCAAGAATTAAGTTTTAGAATTAATCGCATAGTTCACAGATTGCGCGCAGAGCTTGGACGTGATCCAACTAACGTTGAGATTGCTGAAGTTCTTCAGGACGTTAAACCACAAAAAATCCAAGAAGCTTTCGAGGTGGATCGCCGTCGCACACTGGTTTCCCTAGATCAGAGTCTTACCATGAATTCATCAAGTGATAGTGATACTTACTTGGTTGACACTCTAATGGACATTAAAGAACATAAACGCCGCGATGCGCGTGAAGACTTCATGGTGGTCAAAGATCTTTTAGATAAACTTAGACCAAATCTTAGAGAAATTATAGATCTAATTTATTTCCAAGATATTCCTCAAGCTGATGTTGCAAG
>CAYUFH010000022.1:9329-18343 GCA_964444015.1 uncultured Gammaproteobacteria bacterium
CGTAAAGGAACTAACTAGTTTTGGCTACTAAAGAAGATAAATCAGGGCTTAAGGACGCAGAGAGCATTCTTGCTGATATTGCACTTACTGCAGAGCTCGCAGACTATAGTCCAATTAAAGGTTGCATGATTATTAGACCCTACGGCTACGCGCTTTGGGAAAATATCCGCGATATTTTAGATCGCATGATCAAGGACACTGGGCACGAGAATGCTTATTTCCCGATGCTAATCCCTGAAAGTTTCCTACAGAAAGAAGCCGAGCACGTGGAGGGTTTCGCGCCTGAATGTGCGGTAGTCACTCACGCTGGCGGCAAAGAACTAGCCGAGAAATATGTAATTAGACCAACCTCTGAGACCATCATCAATTACATGTTCTCTAAATGGATTAACTCTTATCGCGATTTACCGATGAAGCTTAATCAATGGGCGAACGTTATGCGCTGGGAAATGCGCACTAGGTTGTTTTTGCGCACTTCTGAGTTTCTTTGGCAAGAAGGGCATACTTGCCATGTCAGTCGCGAAGACGCTGAAGAAGAAGTCTTGAAGATGCTTGAAGTCTACAGAGTCTTAATGGAAGAGTACCTAGCTATTCCTGTTGAGCTTGGACGCAAGACTGATTCTGAGAAATTCGCTGGCGCTGATGTCACTTATAGTATGGAAGCTCTTATGCGCGACGGCAAAGCACTGCAAGCTGGTACTTCGCACAATCTAGGGCAGAATTTCGCTAAAGCTTTCGATACTAAGTTCACTGATCACAATAATCAGACACAATTCGTTCATCAAACCAGTTGGGGTGTAAGCACTAGGTTAATCGGTGCTCTAATTATGGGACACTATGATGAAGTCGGTCTGATATTACCACCGAAGATAGCTAGCTACCAAGTAGTAGTCATACCAGTGCTTAAACGTGGTGCTGATGCTAGTCAGAACGCACCAGTCTTGCGCGAAGTAGAGGCAATCACCGCTGAACTTAAAGCCGCTGGTATTAGAGTGAAACTTGATGCCAGGGACACTATCAGCCAAGGTGTAAAGTTTAATGAATACGAACAGAAAGGTGTACCTTTACGCATAGCTGTAGGCCCTCGTGACTGCGAGCAAGGCGTTGTAGAATTGCATCGCCGTGATACTCGCTCTAAAGAACAAGGTATCCCACGTGCTGGACTAACAGAAAAAGTTAAAGCTCTATTAGACACTATTCAGATGGATCTTTATAAGCGTGCACTTAAATTTAGAGAAGAACATACTAAAGTGGTGCGTAATATGACTGAGCTAGATGCTTTATTCAACTCTGAGTCAGCGCCAGGCTTCGCTAGAGCGATGTGGAATGGCGACACTGAACTAGAAAAGATACTCAAAGAAAAATACAAAGCTAGTATTCGCTGTATGCCATTTAGAAGAGTACTAGACTCAGCCACCCATCCTTGCTTAGTCTCAGGCTCAATTAGCGACAAGAATTCAGAAATATTAATAGCAAAAGCATACTAAGGAAGCTTTTATGGTTTATTCAAGTCAAGCAAAACAAACTCTAAAATCTCTCTTAGTTGTTTTATTATGCAGCGGACTAAGCGTCACAGCTGCAATTACAGATCAAGAATATAATGATCAGCGCGTTAGCTTCAAGGTTGCCAATCACAGCTCTGTTGCCGTGCAAGTAAAACTATTCCATGAAGGCTTGCACTATCGCGATCTCTATATTTCTCCGTATTATGCTTCAGAACTTAGTGCAGTACCAGAAGGCTTGTACACTCTTGAGGTCTATGACACTGCTGATAATTTTATGGGTTATATAGAAGAGACTAAGAAAGTTAGTGCTTTTGATAATGGCAGCACACTAGTCTCTATCAGTAGGTTTAATTTGAAACTTGAAACTAAGACCAAGCTTAATTACTCTGATGTTACGGCTATGAGTGAGCGCATTGACATTAATAAGCTGGCTGCTAATTTACCCAAACCACAAGTAGCTCAAATCGCAGCTAAAGCTGCTGAGATAGCCGCTGAAGCTGAAACTTTGCGCAAGGTAAAACTTGCCAATCTTAGTAATTACCTACTTTATATTGAACTTTATGGTGCTCAAGGCAAGGCTCTAATTAGTCCTAGATTTATAGCAAATGATGCTTATAGCCCTGAGGCTCTTAAAGAAGCTGACTCTGTGGTGCTAGTTCATAATGATGCGACTATTAAAATCAAAGCATTTAAATCTACAGAAGCAGAAGCACGTGACTGCCTAACTGCTGAAACTTGCGATAAGATTCTCAAAACCATCGAGCTTAAAACCAGTGAACTTAAAATTGATGATAGCGATAGCTATATTTGGATAATAGATGAGCTACCTTAAGCGATAGCCAATAAATAAATCTCGTAAATCTGACCGTCTACAAGCACTGTGCGCGGGGCACCTTTATAGTTACGTTTATTCTTACCAGCTATTCTAGTGGTGCGAATTTTGCTAACGTCATGACTCTGTACAGCCTGTGCCTTAACTAGCTCAGAACCGGTTTTTTGTTTTTCCAGTGCAAACTCTTTGCCAGCACCATCGCTGTTCATGCCTGAATTCTGCGGTTGCTGGCTGCCACCACCGAAATTTCTACCATTTACACCATTGACTGACATCTGTAGGTAGTTTACCCTCCTTAGGTTAAGGGGTTATTAAGACTGCTAAAATTGAGTCCTATGCTAAGCATACTTGAGAAAAACGAATCTAAACTCAAACGCGGTCAAACCACACGCATCGCCATACTTGGCTGCGGTACTGTAGGTGGTGGCTTGGTGCGTTTGCTGAAATATTACCCTGATATAGAAGTAGTAAAAGTATTAGTTAGAGATTTAAATAAAGAACGCGACTTCGATATAGACGCTAGTCGCTTCACCGATAAAGTAGAAGATATACTCAAAGATCCCAAAATTGACATAGTAGTCGAGCTAATGGGCGGTGTTAAACACACTAAGGAAATATTATTAAAGGCTCTTAAAAGTGGCAAGCATGTGGTGACTGCCAACAAAGACTTGCTAGCACTTGAAGGTGAAGAATTATTCGAAGTAGCTAAGCAGAATAATAAAGTTATCCAATACGAAGCTGCTGTTGCTGGTGGCATCCCTATCATCGCCACACTTAAACAGAGCTTGCAAGGCAATCGCATCGAACATCTCTACGGCATTATTAATGGCACTACTAACTATATGCTAGATGCCATGGAGCGCCAAGGAGTAGATTTCGACACTATACTCAAAAAAGCTCAGGAACTGGGTTTCGCTGAAGCTGATCCATCCAATGATGTCGACGGTAAAGACGCTGCTTATAAGATTGCAATATTAGCTTCTATCATCTCAGCTAAACGCATAGATTGTTCTAGAGTCTTCCACGAGGGTATACGTCGCATAACTCTTACAGATATTCGCTCAGCAGCTAAGCGCGGTTATCGCATCAAACTACTAGGGATAGTAGACAACACCGAAGCTAAACTCGATGTGCGCGTGCATCCTTGCTTCGTGCGCTTGGATAATCCACTTGCTAATGTAAGCCGCGAGTACAATGCCATCATGGTGCGCGGTGACGCGGTACAAGATCTAACTCTAATCGGCAAAGGTGCTGGCTCTATGCCAACAGCAAGCTCGGTATTAGGCGATATATTAATGCTCGCTTCACAGATACACAGCTCCTCTGAACCGCATCCTCAATATGTTTGCCAGCATACTGGCTATGCAGAGATCAAACCGATGGATGAAGTGCAAAATAGTTTCTATGTGCGCATTTCTATGCACGATAAAGTTGGTGTGCTTAAAGATCTCGGTGCAATTACCGCTAACAACAATGCCAATATCAAATTTATCGATCAATACGATGCTCATGATGGTGAAGCCTTGGCGGACTTTATGATAGATCCTATCGCTGAGCGCTCAATGAATAAAATCATCAAAGAGATTCAAGCCTTAGATTCAATTAAAACTGTAGAGAGTGTGATTAGGGTACTAGCTTAGTTTATTTGCGACCAAATAAATCAGCAGCAACTGGCTTACCATTAAGACCAAGTTTCGTCGCCTCAGTCGATGGACCAACAACACTAGAGCTCATAATCATTGCTTGATTACGCTCTGCAGCAGACTTATAAAGACTTGGGTCTGTACCATCAATATCTCCCATCTGCAAGCTAAATTTACCTTTACCTAGTAAACCCATATTAAAACCATTTTGAGATCTACTATTATTACCAGAAAGAGAAATAAAATTAGGGTAACGCTCTGCAAATTTCTCTGGGCTACTAAACGCTCGTAGATCTACTTTGCCTTCTTTCGCTGCATCAGATGCTGTTGCAAGAATCAAATTAGGCGTTTTTCCTTCTTTCGATTCATAGACTTGACCAGCCACAACTTTAAGTTTCTCAGCACCAAAACCATTATTTAAAGCTTGCATTCTTAAAGCTTGCAACTCACCTTTAGGCTCTTGCTTAAGAACGACAGTACCTATACTTGGTGATGAGTATGCTCCCTTGAAATTAGCCTGATTAAGACCCAGACTAGCAAACCATGCTTCTTGAGTTTTTGGCGTTTCTTTAGGGGCTGCTCCAGCAATACTGGCAGTTGTAGCTCCTGCGGCAGCAAGGAGGAAAGTTCTACGATTCATTGGGCTTACAGATGTCATATCAAGATATACAACGCAGTGCTGAGCAAGAGTTGATGGGCGTTAACCCCTATTATAGCAAATATATTAAATACAATTAATATTACATATTAAAAAGTATAAAAAACGTGAAATGGCTCTCTGGTAGTAGAATATAGTCCGTGCCTACCCCTCTTAAAAGAAGCCATTTAGCTACCTCAATCACTCAAGCCTGCGAGAAGCAAACTGTAACCATTGCTGGTTGGGTTGAAACTCGCCGAGATCTTGGCGGACTGATATTTATAGAACTGCGTGATCATAGTGGTCGCATACAGTTAGTTTCTGATCCGGCGAAGAATCCTGAGGTGCATAAAGTATTCGAGAAACTACGCTCAGAGTTTGTAATCGCTGCGCGCGGACCTGTCACCACTAGACCTGATGGCGCACAGAATACTGGACTCAAGACTGGTGCTATAGAAATATATCCTAGTGAAGTTAGTATTCTTAATTCTTGCAAACCATTACCATTCCAAATTGATGATGTAGAGAATGTCAACGAAGATCTTAGACTTAAGTATCGTTACTTAGAATTGCGCAATCCGATTAAATCTAAGCACTTAAGCAATAGACACAAAATAGTACATGCCATTCGCAACTACTTAGATACTGAGGATTTCACTGAAGTAGAGACACCGATACTCTCCAAATCCACTCCTGAAGGCGCTCGCGACTACCTAGTACCTAGCCGCGTTCATCCTAATAAGTTCTACGCTCTGCCGCAGTCGCCGCAGCTCTACAAGCAAATACTAATGATGGGCGGACTAAGCCGTTACTACCAAGTTGCCCGTTGTTTTAGAGACGAGGATTTGCGTGCAGATCGTCAACCAGAATTCACTCAGATCGACTTAGAGATGAGCTTCGTTGATCAAGAAGACATTATGCGTGTCACCGAAGGGCTAGTAGTTACAGCTTTCGAAGCGGTGGGCTTCGAAGTCTCAGCACCCTTCCCGCGCATGAGCTGGGATGATGCGATGAATTATTATGGCTGCGATAGACCTGATGTTAGATTCGATCTTAAACTAGTTGATGTTTCTACGATCATGGCCGCATCAGGCTTTAATGCCTTCGCTGGCGTGGTTAAATCTGGTGGCATAGTTAAAGCAATTAATTTCAAAGGTGGAGCCAAACTCAGCCGCAAAGAAATTGATGATATTCGTGATCTAGCAATGAGCCGAGAATACGGCGCCAAAGGACTAGCTTGGATAACTTACAAACCAAGTGAAGGCGAAGCTGCCAGTGCTGAGCATGCAGCAGTTAGTTCGCCTATCGCTAAATTCTTTAGCGCTGATGAACTTATCGCTCTTCGCAAAGCAACCAATGCTACTGAAGGTGACTTAGTATTTTTCGTTGCTGATAAAGCAGCTTTAGTAAATAATGTTCTAGGAAGATTGCGCCTGCACCTCGGCGAGAAATATGAACTCTACGACAAGCAAGACATCAAACTATTATGGGTAGTGGATTTCCCGATGTTCGAGTATGACGAGAAATCTAAACGCTATAAAGCTAATCACCATCCTTTCACCGCGCCGCGCGCTGAAGATTTGGATAAACTAGAAACTGATCCAGCCAGTGTTAAGACTTACGCTTATGATGTGGTTTATAACGGCATAGAGCTTGGTGGCGGTTCTATACGCATACATAATATGGAAACGCAGAAACGTATTTTCAACGCTCTTGCAATTGATGATGCGACTGCTGATTTACAGTTCGGTTTTCTATTAGAGGCCCTGCAACTAGGTGCGCCGCCACACGGTGGTATCGCTCTAGGTTTGGATAGATTTATCATGCTGCTCTCTGGCACAGAAAGTATCCGTGACGTAATCGCCTTCCCTAAAAACCAGGCTGCTGTCTGCCCGCTTACTGAAGCCCCTAGCCCAGTAACTGAAGATCAGCTAGATGAGGTTTACCTCAAGCTAGTGGAGCCAGTAGAAGCTTAGGAACCTTAGCTTTTGGGCTAAGAAAAATAAAAAAAACCTAATAGCAGAGCCTCTTTTCAGCCTTAAAGGGACTGATTTGCTAAGATTAGACCCCTAGGCAGAGCCATATTATGCAAGATCTATTAAAACGTATTGAAGAAAAACACCTTAAAGCCAAAGAACCTCAGTTCGAAGTTGGAGATACCGTTAAAGTTAAGGTATTAATCCGCGAAGGTAAAAAAGAGCGAGTACAGGCTTTTGAAGGTCTAGTTATCTCAATTAGAGGTAGTGGTGTTAATAAGACTTTCACCGTAAGAAGAATTTTCCAAAACATCGGTATCGAGAGAACTTTCTTGGTGCACTCACCAAAAGTACAAGAAGTAAAAGTTATACGTCAAGGTAGAACTCGCCGTGCGAAATTATTCTATCTACGCAAACTTATCGGAAACAAAGCTACTCGCCTCAAAGAAGATTCTTCACGTAGAATCGCTACTGACGTTGAAGAGACTGTTCAAGAAGTTGAAGAAGCTATTGAAGAAGCTAACAGTGAAGAAGTAAGCGCTTAAATTTATTATGATCAAAATCAATAACTCAGCATCAGCTTTGATGCAGCTATCAAATGGTCTTAGCAAACTAGGATTAGCCGTATTGCTTGCCTGCTCTCTCCATGCAGTTAACGCTGAAAAAAACCAAGAAAAGAAAAACGATAAGGAAAAAGTTGCCATGAAATCAGAAGAACTTAAAGCCGCAAAAGAAACTAAAACAAGTCACCCTATCGTGACTGTGGAGACTGAAAAAGGTCAGTTCAAAATAGAGCTATACCCAGAAGAAGCTCCTGGCACTGTTGCCAACTTTATCGATCTAGTAGAACGCAAATTCTATAACGGCGTGGTTTTCCATCGCATTATCCCTGGTTTCGTCGTTCAAGGTGGTTGTCCTTTCGGCAACGGTACTGGTGGTTTTACTGACCCTGATACCAAACAAAAACGCACTATCAAACATGAGAAAAATAATCTCAAGCATGATAAAGCCGGCAGAGTAGCAATGGCAAGAACCTCGCACCCAGACACTGCTAGCACTCAGTTTTTTATAGATCTTGCACCTTTGCCTAGCTTAGATGCTGGTGGAGTAGATCCATATGGTTATACTACTTTCGGACAAGTTATCGAAGGTATGGAAGTGGTCAATAAGATCGTAGCTGAGAACGTAGCACCGTACCCAGGTTCTGATGGAACGGCCAACCCGGTTAAGATGCTTTCTGTAACTGTTAAACAGTAGGTTCGTGTGCCTGTAGACCTATTATGAAAGTCCGAGAGCAAGGTTTGCGAAGACGAGCGTAACGCAGCTATCAGGCTTTCAGGATAGGTCTAATGTAGAATATATATATGTTCACTGGGCTTATCGAAGAAACCGGCCGCATAAAAGCCCTCACTAACGAAGGCTCGAATACTACGTTCACCATCAGTGCTAAACGTATACTTGAAGATCTTAATGTCGGTGATAGCATTGCCGTGAATGGTGTTTGCCTGACGGTAACCGAGTTCGATACTGAGAGTTTTAAGGCTACTGCCATCGCTGAAACTCTAGGTCTCACAAATTTAGGCGGATTAACTACTGGGACTTTGGTGAATCTAGAGCGCTGCTTAGCACTAGGCGACAGGCTTGGCGGACATATAGTACAAGGTCACATAGAAGCTCTAGGCACAGTACGCGAGATACTAGAGCATGATGGTAGCTATGAATATTTTATAGAGTTCCCTGAAGCTATACGACGCTATATTATCCACAAAGGTTCTATCGCGCTTAATGGTATTAGCCTCACGGTGGCTTCACTAGCTGCGCGAGTTCTATCCGTAGCGATTATTCCTGAGACTCTAACTAAAACCAATATTAAAGACTGGGCTGCAGGCACTCAGATTAATATCGAAACCGATATGCTAGCTAAGTATGCAGAGAATATGATGAGTTCTCAGAGGTGAGCTTGGGAGGACACGGAGCGCGAAGGACAACAACGCAGATAAGTCTCAAAACGACGAATTACTAATCTTGGTTCCAGTTGAGAGCACCTTTCTTGATGGCGTAATATAGTCCGACAAATAATATCGCCACAAATACAAACGCTTCACCAATAATAAAATCACGGCTACCTGGAGGCATCTTAGTGAATAGTGATGCCCAAGGCATCAAGAACACAAACTCCACATCAAAAACGATAAAGATGATGGCAAACAAATAATATTTGATATCGAACTGTACTAGTGCTTCCATCTCGGATTTCATGCCGCACTCGTAAGATTCACCCTTCACTGTATTAGGACTATAAATACCAAATACTCGCTGCAATACTGTGCTTAGGCCTAAAAGCACCAGACCATTAACTAAAGCAAGAGCCGTTATTAAGCCAATTTGACCAATCATCATAACAAATCGATTATACAGTAG
>CAYUFH010000023.1:0-3049 GCA_964444015.1 uncultured Gammaproteobacteria bacterium
TAACCTCTTGCAACGCTATAGCCTAGATGAGACTAAAGCTCTAATCGAAAGCAGCTTCGGTCAAGCACAAATTATGGCTGGACTTAAACCACTTACTGATGAGCTTAAAGCCTTAGATGAGAGAGTTCAGGAGTTACAGCACCCACTTTGCCCAGCTGAGATAGGCGATCTGAATCATTACCGTGAACTTCAAACTCGCATCGATCAAACTCGTAATCGCAAGAAGCAACTAGAAAAGAAAATGGATCCAGCCGCTACTGAACTTGAAGAGACTATTCATTTCTTAACTGAAGAAGCACAGAACTATCCTTGTAATGGCTGCCCTAAACAAAAACCATGTTCTAAGCAAGCCGAACAAAACAAACGCTACAGAAGACAGAGCAAAGATATTAATGCCGAAATCCAACACAGACTAGGTCTTTACTGGCAACAGTTCGCAGACATAGTAGCCCTACTGCGCGACAAGCAATATATCGACGAGAACAACAAGCCAACCAGCATTGGTAAAACTTGTGCGGCACTTAGATCAGATAATTCTTTCTTTATCGCTGAAGTACTTAAGACCGATCTTTTCGACAAGCTCGGTCCAGCAGAATTCGCTAGTGCTATATCAGGAATTGCTATCGGCGAAGCACGTCGCCGCGACCACAATAAAGCAGAAGTTAATCCTAAGCTTTATGATCTATTCGATGATATCAACCGCATCGCGCGCAGAGTTATTCAAGATCAACGCAGATATCGCATTTATAAATCCGCTGACCTTGGTCCACATCTTTCTACTGCAATAGAAGAGTGGGCTAAAGGCAAGGGCTGGGATGAATTAATCACAGACTCAGGCTTCGATGATGGCGACATCCTTAAAGCTATACGCCGCACTATAGATGTTTGCAAGCAAGTATCTAAAGCACCTAATGTTAAGCCTGCTCTGCAAGCTATAGCTACTGAATCTATAGCTATGATGGAGAGAGAGCCTGTTCTAGAAATCGGGATTTAATTCGTCATTGCGAGCGAAGCGAAGCAATCCACCTACTGGATCGCCACGACGCTACGCGGCTCGCGATGACTACGCTGCAGCTTTACGTCTGCTTGTTTCAAAAATAATTGAAAGTACTGATAAATCATTCGGGCTAACTCCACCTACTCGCGAAGCCTGACCCAGTGTCTTAGGCTGCACCCGAGATAACTTATCACGAGACTCAAGACTGATTTGCGAGCAATTCTTGAAATCAAAACCTTCAGGCACTTTTACTCGCTCATATTTTTCCATGTCGCGAATTAATGATTCTTGCTTATCTATATAGCCTTTGTATTTTATTTCGGTTTCAAGCTCAAAGCCATGACGAATATCATCAATATAGACATTGTATTCTTTGAGCCGAGAGATCTCTGCTTCAGTCAAACCAGTATGAATAAAGGGTTTCAAATCACTAGCTTTAAGTTCTGGCTTCTTCAGTAGATCAGCCAATAACACCTTATTAGTACCCTTGATTTTATAATGCTCAGCTAATGCTGGATCATCAATCGCAGCGACTATCTGCGCGCTATCAACACGTACATTATTGAAATAACGCATTTCTCTATCCATGGTCTCTAACTTCTCGGAATAGACCTGCCATCTATAATCATCCACCAGTCCAAGCTCACGCCCCAACTCTGTAAGTCTGCGATCTGCATTGTCTTGGCGCAATATTAATCTATACTCTGAGCGCGAGGTGAGCATACGATAAGGCTCATTGATTTCTTTAGTAACTAGATCGTCAACTAGAGTTCCTATGTATGACTGTGCGCGCGGAATCACAAAATCCGCATGCTCGCGAGCATAAGCAGCTAAGCGAAAATTAGTCGTCTCTCTGTGACGCGCCACATAAACAGCCGCGTTAATCCCCGCCATAAGACCTTGAGCCGCAGCTTCCTCATAACCACTGGTTCCTAGCACTTGCCCAGAAACGAATAATCCAGCAATAGTTTTAGCCTCAAAATTATGCTTAAACTGTATGCCAGGGAAATAATCATACTCAACAGCGTAAGCAGGTCTTGTTATTTCAGCCTGTGCTAGACCTGGTAGTGATCTGACCATCTCCCACTGCACATCTACCGGTAAACTAGTACTGCAACCTTGAAGATAAATTTCTTTAGTGCTCAAACCCTCAGGCTCCAAGAAAAAATGATGACTAGGATTATGCGGGAAGCGCACAACCTTATCTTCTATAGAAGGACAATATCTAGGACCAATGGCATCAACCTCACCAGAGTACATAGGTGATTTATGTAGGTTCGCCATAATAATTTCATGAGTACGCGCATTAGTGCGAGTAATATGACAAGGATGCTGCACTCTTACTGGGCGATTCGGCAGATAACTAAAATGACTTAAAGGTAACCCTATACCTACATCACCGTGCGCTTCCTCTAACTCAGTAAAATCAATAGTGTTTCTATCAAGCCTAGGCGGAGTACCGGTTTTAAGCCTACCGGTGCGCAGACCAAGTTCTTTCATCGAGGGTGATAAACCTATCGATGCTTTCTCGCCGCTACGCCCTGCACTCTCAAACTTATTACCAGTAAAAATTCGCCCTTCAAGAAAAGTACCAGCCGTCAGCACGATAGCATCAGCATAAATTTCCTCATCAAGATTAGTGCGCAAACCTATAACTCTAAGCTCTGCTTCACTAGCATCAAATAATTCATCACTATATATAAGTGACTTCGCTGCGCCCTGATAAATAGTGAGATTAGCCGTAGCTTCTAAATACTGGCGCACCCATTTTGAGTATTCGTGCTTATCAGACTGTGCGCGCAAAGCTTGCACCGCCGGACCCTTACTCAGGTTCAAAGTTTTAAGCTGAATATAAGTAGCATCAGCAGCTAGCCCCATAATGCCACCGAGTGCATCTATTTCTCTAACTAGGTGTGACTTGGCTGGACCACCTATAGCTGGATTGCAAGGCATAGTAGCAATCTGATCTATGCTGCTAGTCAGTAATAATGTACGCAGACCTAATTTAGCGGCTGCATGTGCTGCTTCTGAACCGGCGTGTCCGCCGCCTAT
>CAYUFH010000023.1:3149-9492 GCA_964444015.1 uncultured Gammaproteobacteria bacterium
AAAAAAGTCTACATCGAAACCCTAGGCTGCCAAATGAACATGGCAGACACCGAGCGCATGCTAGGGATGCTTGATGAGATAGATTATACGGCTACCGATATTAGAGAAGAAGCTGATCTTTGCGTGCTTAATAGCTGCTCTATTCGCGAGCATGCCGTAGATAAAATGCGCAGTTATATTGGGCTCTGGGATAAGCATCGTAAGCCTGGTTCCTTGATCGCTCTTGCCGGCTGCGTAGCCCAGCAAGAGGGCAAAGCCATCACCAAATTAACTACAGGCGCTGATATCGTAATTGGCACTCACAATATCCACAGACTGCCAGACCTAGTCTTGCAAGCACAAGCCAATCAGCTTAATGGTAAACACGAGAGACTAATAGAAGTTTGGGAAGAACTACCTGAAGATATTCCCGAGGTTCCTATACTGCGCAAAACTAAATATCACGCTTGGGTGAATATCATCTACGGCTGTAATTATCGTTGCACTTATTGTATAGTCCCCAAGACTCGCGGTGATCAGCGTTCACGCAGCATCGCAGACATCAAACGCGAAATAGAAATACTAGCCATGGAAGGCTACCAAGAAGTTATGCTACTTGGACAAAATGTCGATGGCTATGGTTTAGACATAGGCACTAATCTAGCGACCCTACTTAGAGCCGTGCACGAAGTCGAAGGAATAGAGCGCATCAAATTCTTAACTTCACATCCTTGTGATATGACTTTTGAACTTATCGAAACAGTAGCCGAGCTACCCAAAGTCTCTAAATATTTTCATATACCTATACAAGCCGGTAACAATGAGGTTCTTAGACGCATGGCACGCCGCTATACTCGCGAGCGCTATATGGAGCTCGTTAATTATATTCGCAAACTAATGCCTCAAGCAGCTATCACTGGAGATATTATCGTCGGCTTCCCTGGTGAAACTCATGAACAATTTATGGATAGTGTAAGCGTAGTGCGCGAGATTGGCTACGATGCTTGCAACACAGCCGTCTACTCCGCCCGCCCGCACACTCCAGCTGCTGATTGGGATGATCTTATTAGTGCCGAAGAAAAAAACGAACGTATCAGATTACTCAATTCTGTTTGCGCAGAAGTTGCTGAAGAGCGCGCTCAACGTTATATCAATACCAAGCAACAAGTCTTTATAGAAGGACTTTCTCAGCGCAACCCACGCAGGCTTATGGGTCGTATCTTCGATAATAAAACCACCAATATAGATGTCCCAGGTATTAGTGACCTAGAACCCCAAGCTGGAGAATCCGAAGAGGCACTAAATCAACGGATTATAACTTTATTAGAACCTTATTTCGGACAAACTCAGGAGGTCAGAATAACTAAAGCCCATGCCTGGGCACTTAGGGGGGAGCTTTTAAAAAGTCCTGTTTTAGCATAATATTTTTTCTAAAACCCTTGATTTCCACAGAGAACATGTGTTACTCTTTATTTTAAGTTAATATTTAATAAGTAAATGGAAGCTAGTCAAAGCACAAGTGAAAACCAAAAAATCAAAAGCCGAGCGCGGCCACGGTTAGCTCTTTACGCAAGCTTATTGGATAGTTTTAGAGACTACCAGGAAAGCAGCAGCTCCAGTCCTATAGAGCGCAGCAAACTGAGCCTCAAGAAGTTACTTATAACCAAGCGATTTGCAAGAATTGATGAGGATATTATTCAACTTGGACAAGAACGCAATACAAACCACAATAGCGGTGAGTTTTTTAGTGATATCTTATTGTTTGAAGCTAAGAGATTAGCCTTCAAAGAAGAAGCTCTCAAATGCCAGACGACAACCGATCAAACTCAAGTCTAAAAGAAAGCTACTGGCAATATTTTTTTACTGATAATTATCATAAAGCTATTGAGACCGCTCAGCTCTTACAGGAGCGAGCTCGAGAAGCAACTGAACTATCTGAAGCCTGTGAACTAGAAGCCAAAATATTATTAAAACGCGGTAATTTCAAAGCCGCTCAAGAAGTACTTGCAAGAGTCATTCATTACTCTCCTATAAAATATTTTATAGATTTCCTCTTAAATGGCAAAATTCAAGTAGTAGAAAATGGTATCACTGGCTCTGACCTAGATAGTAATATTTTTCGTGCTCAAGCACTCTTATTCTCTAAAATATATTGGGGTGGTAACTACGACATAGAGCCCATACTTGAGGACATCTTCAATCAGCTTATTGATGAGCAGGACTACGATCGAGCAGTGCTCGCTTCTTTGCAATCACTAGAACTAATAATCCTAGAGCAAGAGTTTGGCAAGGATTTAATTGAACCTGTAGTTAAAGAACATTTAACTAATTTATTAGAACTATCACAGAAAGCACGCTACCAATCCACTAAAGCTAAAGTCTATCTACTAATAGCCAAGATGTTCAAGAACCGTGAAGCAGCTGAAGACGCTGAAATATTATTCGGCAAAGAGGGCAATCAGAACGGATTAGCAGAAGTTTATTCACTCTACGCTACAGACTTCAATGAGAACCGTGATGAGAATCTAAAGCGCGCTTTAGATATATTCATGCGCAGCAATAACATTTCTGCTCAAGGCTATATATATGAGAACCTCGCCTCAGAAGCTCTAGCCAAAGGCAACGTACAAGAAGCACTTAGATATTTCTCAGAAGCAGAGCAAGCATTATCTCAAGGCGGACTCTTCGAAAAAACTGGTCTTGAGATTCAAAGATTATCACTAATGGCTATCAAGGGCGAGTTTAAGCGTATCAAAGAAAGAGCAAACGAGTTAATTGAAAGTGATATTCCTAAATTATTCAAAGCCCAAATCGCCCAAATACTAGCTAATACCATCATTCAAATAGACAGTGATGTTATTACAGCAAAAGCACTAATTACCTATGCTTGCGACCTTCTTGAAGAGTTACGCCGCTTCAATCAACTACTACAAGCCAAAAATATACTATTTCAAATAGCGCTACTTGATGATGACCTCAATCAAACTCTTAAACTAGGAGAAGAAATCATACAACTCTCAGATCGGTTAGGTGACGAGAATAGTAAAGCCACTAAATACGTAGATCTAGCCTTCGCTATAGTACGCGGCAACATGAGCAGTCAAGAAGTCGGCGATAAAGAAATGGAGCTCTCTACTAAATATTTCAACCAAGCTATAGAAATATATAAATCCAATAATAATATTATTGGTGAAGCTGATGTCTACCAATCTATGGGTAATCTTTTTGCTAACATCAACCGCTCTGAAGATGCTTACAACTCATTCAAAAACGCCCGCGAGCTCTACAAGTCTGAAAATGCTCTACTGCAGTGTGCTATCACTGACTCGCTTATCGGCATCTTAATGCTGGATTTTACTATGCTTAGTGAGCATACTTATGATATCGCTTATAAGCACCTAGAAGAAGCTTTTATGTACTATCAGCGTGAGGGCTTTCATGACCTTTGCTGGAAAAATGCCTTCTATATAGCTGATCTCAACGAGAAGTTCTATATCGCTACTGACGAAGATCGCTTTAAAACCAAGGCTAAACATTACTATATTGAAATGCTTCAAGCCATCAGAGATTTCGATGTCCATAGCGAAACTACATCAATTGACGTAGTCGGTGGTGCTGGTATCACCACTGATGAGGCGCTAAGTAAGGGGGCGGGGTTCTTCTTCTCGATTAAGGAAGATGAAATAGCACGAGAGTTCCGTAAGGGCTGACGTCATTGCGAGGAGGGCGAAGCAATCCACCAAATAGACGAGGTACGTTTAACCTAATAAAAACTCCAAAACTAGTCCCTAAACCGTAGATAAATAGAGGCAAATAAACTGCATATAGTATCTAGCAGCCTATGCGAGCTCTACTAAATAAATGTCGAAATCTAATGCTAATAAGCATTATGGGTCTATCAACGATGGCCCCCGTTTCAGCTGTTACTGCACGCATTAAAGACATAACTTCAGTACAAGGACTTCGAGAGCATTACTTAATCGGTTACGGTATAGTTGCTGGCTTACCTAGTAATAGTGGTGATCGCAATAATCTTGCTACTGATTTAGCTCAAATCAATATGCTAAAAAACTTCGGAATAGATATTAAAGAGTTTCTAACTAATAACCAAATCGATGTTAAGAATATTAATCTAGCGAATCCAGGTCAAGGATTAGTATCAGCTCTAAGACAACTGAATGGTGGTGGTACCGGGAATATCGCCGCTGTGATGATAACAGCTAAGGTCGCACCTTATTCCAAGGAAGGAGACAAATTCGACATAGACGTTTCATCATTTGGTTCATCACGCAATCTCGCTGGTGGAGTGCTCTTGCAAACTCTACTCAAAGGACCAGATGGTAGAGTGTATGCAGCCGCTCAAGGACCAGTAATCGCAGCAGGCTACGAAGTAGAAGCCAATGGTTCAATGGTTCGCGAAGGCTCGCCTAACTCTGGCAGAGTTCCTGGTGGCGGCATGATCGAGTTTCCACTACCTAGTACTATAGATACTAGCGAAGGCATAATTCTAACTACCGAGAAAGTAGATTTCACTACCACTAAGAAAATTGCAGATGCTATTAGTAGCTCAGCTTACAACCGAGTAGCAGAAGTAGTAGACGGGAGGACCATTAAAGTTAAACTAAATGGTCCCGAGGACAATCCCGTAACTGCTCTTGCTGAAATCGGTGCTCTAACGGTCGACACAGAGAATGTTGCCAAAGTAGTAATCATGGAACGTACTGGCACTATAGTAGTTGGCGAAGATGTCAAACTATCTCCAGTAGCCTTAGCTCATGGTTCTTTATCTATCACCATCAAAACCAACAACAACGTATCACAACCTTTCGTGCAGACTTTGGCTTCACTTAACACAGCTGGCGATAATACTAATATTAATAGTAGTGTTGGTGGTAGCAATATCCAAACTCAAAGTTATTCTAATTCAAACATTGAACTCAATCGTCAAGCAACCAAATACGTAGAAGTACAAGAATCTACTACGCTTGCACAGCTTGTTCAAGAGTTAAACAAAGTAGGAGTAGACGCCAAAGATCTAATCGCTATCATGCAAGCTCTCAAAGCATCTGGTGCTCTGCAAGCAGAATTGGTGATTATATAATGCTCTTGGATAGGCAAATCTATAACAAGAAAAAAAAAGCTAAAAGCATAGCTGTCGAATCTTTTAGTGATCTTAGTTATCTAGTGATGCTAGCTATAATCTGCCTACTCTACCTAAGCTTCAAACCAGCTCTAGCAGCTGATGATAAGCCAATTAAAGCTGGTGTGATGGAAAGCACACCACTACTAGTAGTAGCCGAGTGGAGTATCAACCCTGACACTCAAATTGGCGAACATTTTTCAGCTAGAGTTGTAGATAATTTTGTTAGTGCTGCTGGTGAAGTGCTTATACCTCGCAATAGCCGCATAGTCGGCACCATTGTCAATGTCGAAGGAGCCAAGACTTTCCATCAAGATGCTGAAGTAATGGTGAAATTCGAGAAAATAATATTTCCGGATAATATAAATAGTATAGAAATCCAGGCTGATGGCTCTCTTAGAGAAAGTATTAGCGCGAATAGAAGCAATGCAGAAAAAATCGGTGCTGCAAGTCAAATGCTCGGTTCAGCCGTGGTAGAAACTGGTCTTAGTGCTTTAACCGGTGCAAGCTTGGCTTATAAGTTTGGTGGTCTGCTCGGTATAGGTGCTACTGGCGGCAAAATAATCGCCGCAGGGGCTGCTGCTGGAGCTGGAATAGCCATGGTCAGACTAGTAGCTAAGCGTGGTGAGGATTTGGAGATTTATCCAGGCACACCCATGACTCTTAATATGATTAGCATGCAAGATCAAAATCTCCACGAAGAGCAAATGCAAGTAGCAGAGACTGGGGTTAAAGTAGATATAGTTAAACGCAAAGGCAATAAATTAGCTATTAAAATTCACAACGATTTAGACGAATCTATACCTTTAACTAATCTTAAAATTGTTGATGGTTTGGGTTATACAGTAAAACCAGAAAGTGGTTTTAGATTCTTCGACGCTAAAGCAATTCCTGCTAATTCAGAGTTTAATTATGAGTTTAATTTCCCAAGTCGCAATGGTCATAAGCGCGAATGGTTAGTGCTTACTGATAGTTTCGGCAAGCAAGAGTTCTTTAGGGTGGAAATCTAATGCAAATCAACCCAGCAAGCAATTTTAATCTGGTAGATGCTCAAGGACTAAACTCTAGGCGCGAAGCTGAAGCTGCTCAAGATTTTGAATCTGTCTTTATTCAGATGTCACTTAAACAAATGCGCCCAACTAGCCAAGGGGGCCTATTTAGCGCAGGCATGGCTGAAGATGTTTTCTACCAATTCCTTGATGAGGCTATCGCTAAAGAAATCGC
>CAYUFH010000023.1:9592-11339 GCA_964444015.1 uncultured Gammaproteobacteria bacterium
AAATCATCCAAAGCCACAGCCAAATGGTTAAGTATGCGCGCAGCATCATCACCAACCCAGCGCATAAATATATTAGCGATAGAAGCAAATATCATTGAAGCACCAGCTACACGCTTGTGTACATCATTACCGATAACGAACCTAGCATCACCAGTAAGGCCAGCCAAATTACGAACAAAACCAAATATCCTAGCTGCCCAACTATCGCGCTGCTTACCAGCGAACACAAGACCACCAGCTGAACCCAGAAGCATACCCAGCACCGCGAAGATATCCCATTTCTCACCTTTACGGAATCTACCACTCGCAAAATCACTAATCATCTCACCAAGTTTATTAAACGTAGCTTTGATATTCTGCAATGGAGAAGCATCAGGGGTTTTGCCGTTATAACGATCATCAATAAGATGCAAAAGAAAATTAATACCACTAGCAATGCCAGTTGCCATATTGAAATTATAGAAAGGTAGCACCCAGAATAAAACCGCAGGCACCAAGCGTGCTGCCGCCTCTATAAAACGATTACCAGCAGTGGCTTCTATACTATTCCAAGCAAAACTCAATGGCACTACATAGCGCGAGAACCATTCAGATTTCTTGTCTAACCATTCTGTGATCTTAGGACCTACAGCTGGAATACCCTTAGCTATCACCGCGCCGAAATTCATCAGCACACCAAGAACATTAAGACCCATGGTAAAAGAATCTCTAAAAAGCTTGAAAGGTCTAGGTGAGTTTTTAAAATACTCTCGAAACTTGCGCCAGCCGTTTTCTAGCCATTTATGCGAGCTTGGTTCTTCTTTCTCATTATGAGTAATTGCTTTCTCGTCATGATTAGGAGTATCATTGCTAACTATTGTTTTATTGTCATTGCGAGGAGTAGAATGATCTGCTAATTCATTAATTACATTGTCATTGCGACGAAGCAATCCATCATCAACTTTGGTAATTGGACTTCTAATAGTCTCGGCATTTTGCAATTCAGCTTCAGAGCGCTGACTTCCAGCTTGCTCGCGCATAGGCGTAGCCGCCACGGCAGCAGCCCTAGCCTCAGAAGGCCTAATAATAGGTATTTGGGTATTAGTCATCTAGTTAATACCAGTACCAATTATAGGTCTTTACGCTTGACAAAATCCAGATAAAATTTCAGCAAATTATAATTAAATTATAATTTTAGCCGCCAATGCTAAGATAATCAACAAATGAAGGCTAGTCCTGCAAGACCAAGCGAGAACACACTAATTAAGTTAGACCAGATTGCAACTAAAGCCTGGGCTCAATTCGTTACAAGACCTCCACAACTATATGGCGCATTTAATGATAATGATGCACATCAAGCAAAAAAAAGTTTTACAGAATTAGCAGAAGCCTTACATATTTCTACAAGAAACCTAGAACCATCACGAATTAACGCCTACGCCTATAATCAATTATTTGATTGGTTTAATTACGCAACTTCATTGATAGAAAAATCACAACAGACCTCCCAATCCAAATCCCCAGTGGGCGATATTGCTATCAATTTTGCATCAGTAGCTCAATTAATTACTCAAAAATTAAATCAAATACTTAAAGGTATAGGAAGGGGTACTGACTATAGAGCAGATGGGATCACAACACTTAGTAGGCAAGTTGCTGAAAGGCTAGCTACGCTAGAAGAATTACTCAAGCAATTAAGGCAAGCTTATCAACCACAGCGCTAGAATATAAACATGCTCCCAAGCCAATTTGTACTTATTGCCTACGA
>CAYUFH010000023.1:11439-13205 GCA_964444015.1 uncultured Gammaproteobacteria bacterium
TTTGCGAGCAAGGCACCGGAGTTGACTCATCCCGTCAATGAGGATGCCGAGCGAGCAAATAACGCAGATATAAGTCAAATCCGCCAGCCCTATATAAACACTGACACCATACTACGCTTATGCTTCTCAAAGACAGCAACTTCAGTCACACCGACTTCGCGCAAAATCAATTCAAGTTTATCGTAATTAAGATTTAGATCTTTAGCAGCATGAGCATCACTACTAATAGTTAGTGGGATCTGCTTAGCCACTGCTCTACGTATTAGATCTAGATCTGGATACTGCCTGCCAATAGGCTTGCGGAAGCCAGCGGTGTTAATCTCCATAGTGACATTAGCAGCCTTAATCACATCGAGAGTCTCTTCATAGAGCCCGGTCATATCCTCAGTTGGGAAATAATTAAAAATACAAATCAAATCCAAATGCCCAATACCATCTACTAAACCAGATTTAGCAGTGCGCTGAATCTCAGCATAATAACCACGATAGAGATCATTAATATCATGCTTATCATACTCAGAAATATAATTAGGATGATCGAAAGGAAAGCCTTCTACGAAATGTACAGAGCCTAGAACGAAATCTAATTTATCCCAGTTAGCTTCCACCCAACGTCTACCATCAGCACTAGTCTCTGGGTCATTATCTAACTCAATCCCGGAGCGGATCTTAATATCAGGATTACGCTCACGTAATTTATCTATCTCAGCGAAATTCACGCCAGCCTTATAACGATCATGATCCGTTAAGGCTAAATCTTTAAGACCTAGTGAGCGCGCCTTATCAGCCCAAGGTTGCAAAACTTCTGGACTATAATGCAAATCCAACCTATGAGCTTGCGGATGATTATGATAGTCAGAGACTAACCTACCTAGAGGGCGTTCTAAAACTTGATCGACACTGCTCATTAATACTTAGGTCTACGATGCTGCTGGTATCTACGCAAAACTTCATCCATAGTACAAATAGCAGTAAAATCTATCCCTAAGTCACGCAAACGCTCGCGCGAGCCATCTTGCCTATCTACTATTGCTATAGCTTGTACTATTTCTACATTGACTTCATCTTTAAGTCTGCGTATAGTTTCTACAATCTGCACTCCATCTACTACTATGTCATGCACTATACATACTCTGGATTGCGCCGGGATTTGACCATCTAACCATTTCATATGGTTGATTTGCTTAGGCTCAGAGCGCACCAGAAACGCATCTAGATCTCTAGCTCTAAGGAAAGCCACTTGCGCAAGAGCTGGTGCCAGCAAAGCAGCGTTCTCAACGCTACCACCAACACATTCAACTTCATCTTGCAAATTATGCAAGACCGCAAGTGAAGCTAGCAAACCAACCTCAGAATTCAATAAAGAACTAGAAATATCGATATCATGATTAACGATGCGCCCAGAAGGCATTACTAGATCACGCTCATAGCAAGAACGCAGAGCGAACTCTTCTATTAATCTCTCGCGAATATCATGATACTCAAGCGCAAGTATCTTACTATTATTCTTAGCTGAAGCACGCACTATAGGTTTTTTAAGATCTGGTCTCATCTTTAGACGATTTTATCATATTAAGCATGCTCGCTAGAGTTGAGGGGTTAGCTTCGCGTAGTTTACGCAAATCAAAACACTGGGGGTATTCTGAAATAGTCTTAGTAGTCTTCGGACCCAAACTAATTATCTGCGCATGCTTAAGCAAATCCTTATCTAGACTAGAACTCAGGCTAACGAAATTACGTACAGTTTGCGAGCTAGTAAAACACAA
>CAYUFH010000023.1:13305-15777 GCA_964444015.1 uncultured Gammaproteobacteria bacterium
GTCTCTATATATTTGCGCGTCGCATCTCCGATAGTCGCAATCTTAAGACCTGTATGCAAGTGAAAAGTATGACCGCCCAAACTAATCAAGCGTCCGAAAAATATCTCAGCTGCTTTCTGGCTAAGAAATACTATCCAAGCATACTCATGATTACGCCTAATCGCCGCATCAATGCTAGCATAGTTATCTTCTGGTTTAACAAACTCTAAGCACGGAAAACTAAGAACTTCAGTAACACCAGCTTTAGCTAAATCCTCAGCGAAAGATTCAGAATCTTCAGCGGCTCTAGTGATAATAGCCACCCAAGAATTATTAGCCACCTAACCTATAACCAAAGCCCCTAACTGTTTGTAAAATTTTAGGCTTAGAAGGATCTTTCTCAATCTTCTGGCGTATCCAACAGACGTGCACATCAACAGTCTTAGTATCACCATCGAAATCCAAGCCCCAAACCTTCTCTATTAGCTCATCACGCGAGTATACGCGTTTAGGATTGGTAACAAAAAGTTCTAACATCGCATATTCACGCGGCGATAAATTAATTTCTCTATCTCCCATCCAAGCACGATGCGAAGTAGTATCGCAAACTAAATCTCCATAACGAACACGTTTAATTTCAGTATCTCCGCGTAATTGTGCGCGGCGCAACACTGAATTAATACGCGCCATCAACTCATCCCAACTAAAGGGTTTAGTGATGTAATCATCGGCGCCAGCTTCAAGCCCTTCAACTATATCTTCTTTGGCACTTTTACCAGTAATCATCAGGACCGGAAGAAAATTACCATCGCTGCGTAATTTTTTAAGAACATCTATGCCAGAAACTTCAGGCATACTCCAATCCAAAAGAATCAAATCTGGAGCTTCAGAGATAACCATACTGAGAGCGGTCTTACCATTGTAGGCAACAATAGTATCGAAACCCTTTTGGGTTAAAGTATAAGACATAGGATCAACTAAATTGACCTCATCATCTACAAGTAAAATCTTTACGCTCATAGGTTAAGAAGGTTAAGAACTTCTTTAACTATATACCACTATTAAGCACTTGCTAAGGCCTTTCGCGCCTGTAAATCTTCTTGAGCTTCTATTAATAAAGCAGATTGATAAGCCTTAAGCATTGCTCTCAAGATAAACTCCGTCGCTTGGGCGCCCAAATCAGCTGAATCCTGACCAAGTATAGCCTTCTGGGTTCTTGCTTCATTAGCAGAAGTCCTAGCCCGAGAACTAGATATCTCAGCAGCTATTTTAGATAGCTCGGAGCTGGAATTAAATGTCATAGCCATATTATAACAAAATTCTACTAGTTAGATTCTAGATATAATCAAACCCAGTGTCAGACATAATTACTAAAATTAAAAACGCCGCTGACATCGTTGAACTTATATCAGACCATCTACCGCTTAAACGCAGCGGAGCTAACTATGTAGGACTTTGCCCTTTCCATAAGGACAATAAACCTTCGATGTCTGTAAGTCCATCTAAGCAAATCTTCAAATGTTTTAGCTGTGATGCTGGTGGTGATGTACTTAAATTTTGGTCTGAATATCATAAAAAAACATTCGCAGAAAGCATTCAAGATCTAGCTAAACGCTACGGTATACCACTAGAATACAGCGCTGAGTCTAAAGCAAGAGATGAGCAAAATAGCCTGCATATCAAGATGCATGAACTAGCTGCTGACTACTATCTAGAAAAATTATTAGGTTCGATAGAAGCTCAGCACTGCAGAGATTACCTAAACAAACGTGCACTAACAACAGATACTATTAATAAATTTAAACTCGGCTACTCACCAGCTGACAAACAAGACTGGTATAAACTCAGCCGCCACATAAAAGAAAAGCTCAACTGCTCAGATGATGAGATGGTCAAAGCTGGACTCACTAGTCGCAGCGATAAAGATCCAGCAAAACCTGTTTACTATGATAGATTTCGCGGTAGGCTGATGATCCCAATTCGTGATGAGCGCGGACACGTGATAGCTTTCGGAGCACGCGCGCTAAGTAATCCTGAAACTGGCTCAGAGCCTAGCCCTAAGTACCTCAACTCTGCTGATAGTCCTAGCTACATCAAAGGCGAACATTTATACGCTCTCGATCTAGCTCGCGAAGCGATACGCAAAGCCGATGCTGCAATAGTAGTAGAAGGTTACTTCGATGCTATTAGTTTGCATCAAGCAGGTATTACTAACGTAGTCGCGAACCAAGGCACAGCATTAACTCAGCGCCAAGCCAAACTACTCTGTAAGTTCAGCGACTCCAAACGTATCTATCTGTGCTTCGACACCGATAAAGCCGGTGAAGAAGCTACTGAAAGAGCCATCGAAACCATAATGCAAATCAGCGCTGGAGCCAACGCTGAGATTCGCATCATAAGAGTAAGTGCTGGCAAAGACCCCGATGAACTAGTGCAACGCCAAGGAGCTGAATCCTTCAGAGATCTAATTAAAAACGCGCCACTAATATTTGA
>CAYUFH010000023.1:15877-17912 GCA_964444015.1 uncultured Gammaproteobacteria bacterium
GCCATCAAAAATCTCAATCGTGAAAGACTCAAGCTAGAACTAGAACAAATCAATTCAGCAATAACTGACTTATCAAAGTCAAGTGATACCGCTAAAGATCAACTCTGGAACGAACTTGATCACAAGAAAAAACGTATCAAGCAAGAGCTAGAACGTTGTCGTTAATCCCCAAATGCTCTAGCAATAATCTTTCGCCAGCTTCAACTCTTGCCATAAAACCTGGATCGGCTAGCTGACGCTCCGCATAAGCACGCACAAAAGCATCAAGTTCTATATTATCTATGTAATTAGCGCGCTTATAACCTGGTTGCATTACCACAGAAGATTTGGAATTGAAATCTACGACTTTAAGCTCATGTCCTTTATGACTGCGAGATAAAGGGCAATCATAAGGAAGCTCTACTACCGGATGCTTGGTATCAACTCCGAAGACTAGTAAATCAGCACCTTCCAGTAGAACTCTCACTTTCGGTACATGATAACCATCTTTAGCTCTAAACAACTGAACACTACTAAGCAGCGGATCATGACGCAAAGTCTCAAGCTGCACAGACGAACAGCTAACTCTATGAATAATCATTATGTTCTCTGGATGCACACCTTGCTCAGCTAGGGATATCGCTGATTTGTATGCAGTATTACCAGAACCGAAAATCACTACTTTATTTAGCTTATTTGCCACTATACCTAACTGTTTAAAACTTTCTCTTAAAGCAATATCACAATAAGACGGGTGTTCACCGTATATTTCAGTATTAAATCTATTACGTAATTGCTGAGCTTCAGCAAGCAACTGAGCTCCTCTGCGCCCTAGATAACCCATGCCCAAACCTTGTCCAAAAGCGGTATCAAACTGTATACATATCTCATCTTCGCCAACTAAACCACTATTAAGCCCGCAATAGGTACGTAGAATCTGCAAGCGTGCCTCAGCTCCGACTAAGCGTCCAAGAAGAAAACCAGAATTGGTTTCATAAGCTATTTTCTCAGCAACTTCTAAATAAACCTGCTCCGATGCCATAGCATCATCGATATCTAGTATTACTTCCAAGCGATTGCAAGTAGATATCAACATCACCTCGCGCACGAAGCTAAGGTCTTTAAGTGCATTTAAAAAAGTCTCGTATTCATCATGAGAGATTTTCACGCGAGCAAGTTCAGACGGATCGCAAAAACGGATTTTAGTGGCGAGAGGATTGGGGATTTGATTAGGCAAAGACGTGCCGTAGTAGGCTAAGACCATTGCCTTACATTATATATGTAATTTGCTTAGTCATTCTGTCATCGAGACGAGGCAATCCAGACTCCCGTCATTGCGAGCCTAGCGAAGCAATCCATAAACTTGAGGACTAATTCAAGATTTAGCCAAAGCATAGTTGCAATTCATTCTCAATAAACATTCTTGGCACTTAGGACGGCGAGCAATGCAAGTATCACGCCCCAATGATATCAACCACAAAGAAAACTGATCCCAATATTTACGCGGCACTATTTTGTTTAATTCAATTTCAATTTTTTCTGGATCACTAGCCCTCGTTAGCCCCAATAAATTAGTAATGCGCTTAACATGAGTATCTACTACTACCCCTGCGCTAGTTCCATAATATTGTCCAAGCACCACATTTGCAGTTTTACGCCCAACACCCGCTAGCTCAATCATCTCTTCTATATTTTGAGGCACCTCACTATCATGATGCGAGACTAATCTTTGTGCCATTAGAATAAGGTTGTGTGCTTTGTTTTTATAAAAACCACAGGACTTGATTATAGTTTCCACATCACTCTGCTTAGCTGCAGCTAACTTCTCAGGGTTAGGATATTTCTTAAATAATTGCGGCGTAGTCATATTCACTCGTTCATCCGTGCACTGCGCCGAAAGACAAACCGCACAGAGTAATTCAAAGACATTACTATGATCTAAAAATCCATCTATATGTCCGTAGCGCTTCTTAAGCAGCTTACAGATAGTTTCGGTTTTGGCTTGTAATTGGGTTTTGCTTGCCACCGATAATATTGTAACCTTATGTCATTGCGA
>CAYUFH010000024.1:0-5781 GCA_964444015.1 uncultured Gammaproteobacteria bacterium
GCTAAAACTAATTGATGTCCAGGCAGAGTTAACATAACGCTTCAAATTATACCAATCCCCAGCAAATCTATCAAGACCTTTTATTAAATTTTATTCAGGCGAAATAAAGCCTCAACCACAGTATCTTAGTTATAACAAAATTATAATTTAAGGCTAGATAGCCTCTTGCATATTAGATCCAAAGATCATTCTCTACTAAAAACTACTTAGCTACTTTAAGCTTGGCCGCAAGTCGGCTCTTATAACGAGCACCTGCGTTTTTATGGAAAACTTTACGCTTAACAGCTCTATCTACTTCACTAAAAGCCACTGATAATGCGGCATCTATAGCTTTTTTATCACCAGCAGTGATTGCTTCGCGCGCCGATCTTAGGGCCGAGCGCACTTTAGATTTGATACTTACGTTTCTGAGCGTATTGCGCTCACTGGTTTTGACACGTTTTTTAGCTGATTTAATATTAGGCATTGCGGGTTCTTATACTAGCATGTATGACTACTTAGTTTTAAGTAGTGGCTTTTTGGGCAAGGTCTTAAAACGGTAAGTTTTACCATCTTTAGTAGTAATTACTGGTGAGCTACCTTTTTTAGAATCCTTGATACTAATTTCCGTCGCTGGTGGCGCCTTAGCATTTATAAGTATGTCTGTAGCAGGACCAGCACAAACAGCATAAAGATCACCAGTCTTATCACCGAAAAGAAAAACTTGATAACCCTCAGCTTGCTGCGATAAGTCCAATCCTAAATATTTAATATCACCCTCAGTAGTTAAGTTATAAACTTGGGCTGCCATCAACATCTCAACCCTATCGTTTTTTGCTTTTAGTTGTTTAACTGATACATCTACTATAGTTTGGCAAGCGGGTTTATACAGGGATGCAAGTTCAGCCATTAAGATCTCTGTAGCTGAGATTTCTGTACAGAGCTTCCCTGTAGTAGGGTGATAAACCTGGATACTTATATCTTCATCATTTATAGTTGCAGAAACCTCGAACTTTAATTCTTGACCGCGTAACAAGGGTTCTATAAATTTAACATTTCTAGTTACTATAACAAGTTTATAAGCGCCTGTTCTTGGTTCACAAAACACCAAAGCCTTATGCCCATCATCTTTAAAGGTCTCGTCAGCCTCGCGAAGTTTAAACGGAAAACTACCTTGAAACTCATATGCTCCTTGCTGAAACTCAAGAACCCTAGCTTTAAGAACAGCAGGGTTAGCTATGATAACTTCTGTTTTTTGCCGCGCCAAATCAAGAACATAACGATTAGTATGAAAGCTAGCAACCAAAGGCTCTCTCACTGGCAAGACAGCAGACTCAGTTCTAGGCTTAGGACTAGCCCCAAGCATCGTTGCCATTAATGGTACTTGCACTAGAAGTCTACTGATCATATCTAAATACAGAATGTAATTTAGTCCCCTTGCAAACCACTGACCATAAACCACTTTCGTAGCGACTTACAGCTCCATTCATCTCGACCTCTTTATCATTAACTTTAAGCTTAGTTTTGCAGCCCAGGAGCACTACTTTAATTTCACCATTCGCGTTGAGAAAGTATGCTGCTTGCCTCGCCAGTAAACCCAGTCTTTCAGCGGTATTCGAGTCAATACCTAAATATTGAGCACTGCTAGTTTTGATATTGAGTTCAGGTAAATTAATATTAGTAACTTTAAGCAACTGCTCTGTAGTTTTATCCAAGTCATTACCATGCCAATCACTAAAATTTTTGAGTAATTTTGCTGAACTATCAGTACTGGTCTTCTGAACTCTTGTTGTGGCTGGGCGACAAGCTGTCGCAGCCATCATCGCCGTTGCTAGTACAAACTGCCTTCTTGTTAATTGCAAACCCAAATTCAAAACAGCCTTTATTATATTATCTTTATGCCTATTGTTGCTGTTAAACCATAAAAACTAAATCCTATGCTATCCTCGCACTAGGTGTCAGCCCCCATCTATATCTTCGAAGAATCCCAGTACGACTTGATCCGCGAGGCAGCGCGCCTAGCTGGAGAAGTCTTGCATCTAGTCGGTGAGCGCATCAAACCTGGTGTCACCCCGCTTGAGCTAGATGAATTCGCTGAAGCATGGATTCGCGAGCAAGGTCATATACCAACCTTCAAGGGCTATCATGGTTTTCCTAATACACTCTGCATCTCTATTAACGAAAATATAGTTCACGGTATACCCAGCACAAAACCACTCAGGGAAGGTGATATAGCCAGCATCGATGTCGGTGTGAGTATCATTGAAACTTTCAAAAATCAAGAAATTTCTTATGTCGGAGATAATGCTTTTACTTTTCCTTGCGGTGACTATAAATTACTTAGCCCCAAGACTCAGCGCCTGCTTGCTCACACCAATGCTGGACTCTGGGCTGGAGTAGATGCTGTGCGCGCTGGTAATTACATCAGTGATATCGCCACTGCCATCGAAAAAATCGCCAGCACTCATCACTACGGCAATGTACGCGAGTATGGTGGACACGGGATTGGACCTACTTATCACTGCGAGCCTTTTATTCCTAACTACGCTGAGTTTTTTAATCATGTACCTGATAGCGAAATAGTCCCGGGGATGGTACTAGCAATAGAACCTATGTTCAACCTTGGTAGTTCGGATGTAAAAAAGCATCGTGATGGCTGGACCATCAGTACCACTGATAATAAGCCTTCTGCGCATTTTGAACATTCAGTTCTAGTTACCAAAAATGGTGTGGAAGTTATTACCGATACGCGTAAGAGCAGAGATTATTTCACTAAACTTCTTGCCTGAATCATTTACATACTAAATTTACTTCGCTCACCAGGGGTGGGTTATAGCGAGATTTATCTGAGTGCTAGTGAAAACAAGCGAAGAGCCGAACGAGGTAGCAAAAATGGCGAAGGGCGACGAAGGGAGCACAGCAGCAGCGAGCGTTCTGCGTAGCAGAATGCCGCTTGCTGGTGCCGAGCCAATTTTTGCGTTAACGAGGAGGCGATGAGTATATTTTTCACTTGCACGAATGTAACCGAGCAGAACCCACCCCTGGTGAGCGAAGTAAGGACTGGTAGGTGATATAATGATTCAGGCAAGATGGCAAAAGACGTAATAGAAGCAGAAGGCACAGTCCTGGAAACCATCCAGGGCGCTAAATTCGTGGTCAAACTAGATAATGACCACCAAGTAATCGCAACTATTAGCGGTAAAATCCGTAAAAATTACATCAAAATATTACCTGGAGATAGAGTCAAAGTAGAGTTAACTCCTTATGACCTTACCGTGGGCAGAATTACATTTAGAGCAGGTGGCAGACGCCGCGATGATATGACCGTGGGACTCACTGGCGAGAAGTAATAGAGAGACGCTTTTTAGCTCCAGCAGGCCCTTTTCGGCTCCATTCGAAGAAATGATTAAGATTTAAGAAAAGCTTTTAGCTGCGTGATAGCATCAATAACCCGTTGCACCGCAGTAGGTGCAAGGATAAAAACCGCATGAAAGTTAGGTCATCAGTTAAGAAAATTTGTGATAAATGCAAAGTCATCAAGCGCAATGGCCGCGTGATGGTTATATGTGAGAATCCGAAACACAAACAAAGGCAAGGATAATTAAAAATGGCAGCAAGGGTAGCAGGTGTAGATTTACCAAATAAGCGAATTATTATCGCTCTAACGTACATATATGGAATTGGTCCAACTAGAGCCAAAGCCATACTTAAAAAAGCAGGTATAGATGAGAACGTTCGCGCTCACAAACTAGCCGAGCCAGAACTTAATAAGATCCGCGACATCATCAAGGAATACACTATCGAGGGTGATCTTCGTCGTGAAGTTGGTCTTAACATGAAGCGTCTTAGCGAGATTAACTGTTATCGCGGTACTCGTCATCGTCGTGGACTGCCTTCTAGAGGTCAGCGCTCTAAGACTAACGCGCGCACTCGCCGTTCTAAGAAACGTGTTGCAGTCGCCGGCAAAAAAGTAGCTACTAAGAAATAAAGGATAAAAATGTCAACTACCGCAGAAGAAGCTCCAAAGAAAATAGTCCGCAAGGGTAAGAAAGGCAAAAAAAATGTCAGCAGTGGCATAGTCTTTATCACTTCGACTTTTAACAACACGATAATTACCGTGACTGACCAGTCTGGTAACACTTTATCTTGGGGTTCTGCTGGTAATAATGGTTTCAAAGGCTCTAAGAAAAGCACTCCGTTCGCTGCGCAAATCGCTGCTGACAGTGCTGCTCGCAAAGCTATGGAAAACACTGGCTTACAAAACGTCGAAGTCAGAGTAAGTGGACCTGGAGCAGGTAGAGAGACAGCGGTTCGCGCACTTCAATTAGCTGGTTTGCGCATCACTGCAATCTCTGATATCACACCACTAGCACACAACGGTTGCAGAGCACCTAAGCCACGTAGAGTATAAGAGGACAACAGGAGTAATTATGAACATAGAACTTCGCATTAACGTAAACGAAAAACCAGAAACAGATGGAACTATTAGAGGTCAAGTTGTACTTGAGCCACTATATAGAGGTTTCGGTCACACTATCGGCAACACCCTAAGACGCATATTGCTTGGACGCATTCGCGGCGCAGCTGTTACTAACGCTCGCATTGAGGGTGTTAACCACGAATTCACCACTATCAACGGTGTTTCAGAAGATGTTTTGAACATCATTCTCAACCTCAAAGCTTTAGTAGTTAAAATGCATGGCGAAGAGTCTCGCACTCTAGTACTTAAGGCACAAGGACCAGCTGTAGTAACTGCTGCTGATATCCAATGTCCAAGTGATGTTGAGATTATCAACCAAGATTTAGAGATCGCGAACATTGCTGCTGGCGTTAATCTTAATATCGAGATTAGCGTAGCTAAAGGTTACGGTTATGTTCCAGCTGAAGATCATGAGGCTGCTCAATCTGTGGATGTTATACCTATCGATTCAGTATTCATGCCAATCAAGAACGTTGCTTACACTGTAGATCCAGTAAGCGTTGCTGGTAACTCTGAGAAATACGACAAACTAATCATCGATGTTTGGTCTAACGGTTCTGTATCTATCAGCGATGCTGTAGGTCAAGCTGCTGCTCAGTTAATTGAACTAATGAACCCATTGGTTAACTACACTGGTCAGAAAATTGGCGTTATCAAAACCGTTGAAGAGCGCAAAACTACTGAAGAGAAAGAAGAAGATCGTGCACACAGCGTTAGCGTTGAAGAACTTGAACTTTCAGTTCGTTCTTATAACTGCTTGAAGCGTGCAAACATCAATACTCTTGGTGATTTGTTGCAACTTAGCGATCTAGATTTGATGAACATCAAAAACTTCGGCAAGAAATCAGCTGAAGAAGTTCTAGAGAAACTAGAGACTATGGGTTACAACCTTAGAACTAGTAGAGAGAGGAGCGCAATCTAAATGAGACACCGTTGTAAAAAGAACAGGATGAATAGACCTGCAGATCAGCGTAAAGCTGCTTTGCGTGCGCTTACTACTTCCCTAATTCGCGATAAAGAGATCAACACTACTTTATCCAACGCTAAAGCTGCAGCTCCAGAAGTTGAAAAATTAATCACTCTGGCGAAGCGTGGTGGCTTGCATGCTATTCGTCAAGCTGCTGCTTATATCTACGATAAAGACACAGTTAAAGAATTATTCACTACACTTGCTGAGCGTTATAAAGAGCGTCAATCTGGTTTCACTCGCATAGTGAAAGATGGCAATAGACGTGGTGATAATGCGCAGTTGGCGTTATTGCAATTAGTTTAGTCATTAGCTCCATAATTATCAAAAAAGCCTCCATAATATGGGGGCTTTT
>CAYUFH010000024.1:5881-17589 GCA_964444015.1 uncultured Gammaproteobacteria bacterium
ATGTCTCTGCGCCGCACCATCACCGATAACCTAGTCCTCGAACTACCATCACAAGATACCTACGCGCAGCTCTACGATCTCATCAATCACTACGCTGAGCGCAAAGAGATGCTACCGAAGACTTACGACGAACTTTATCAAAGAACTCGTGATTTTAGGCTACTAGTAGATCGCAGTAGTGGTGAAGTGCTCGCCTGCTCGCACCTAGATATTTTTACGCCTGTGCTCGCCGAAGTGAAGAGTCTAGCTGTTAAACCCGAATACCAGGGTCAAGGTTACGGCAAGCTAATGGTAGAGGATTGCGAGACAGAGGCACGCGAGCTAGGTATAGAGAGAATCTTCGCCCTAACTTATCAAGTAGAGTTTTTTAAGCGTGTGGGCTATGAGCTTATAGACATCAATAGCCTGCCGGAGAAAGTATTTAAGGAATGCGTTATTTGTCCTTTCAAGGATAACTGTAATGAAAGCGCGGTTCTGAAATTACTTTAGTTTGATTACAAGAGAGAAGGTGCCCCAGCAAGCTTTGTAAGCACTGCCGCCACTATCTTCGCTTCATCTAACTCTAGTTCAGCAGATATAGGTAAGCAAACTATAGACCCTGCTGCTGCTTGCGATAGCGGAAAATCACCTGGCTTATAGCCTAGGTAATGATAAACCGGCTGCATATGCAAAGGCAACGGATAATATATTTCTGTTGCGATACCTTTAGCTGCTAGCTCACTGCGCAAAATTTCTCGATCACTCTGGAGAACACGCAAAGTATATTGATGATAAATATGCCCGCTCACCGCAAGGCTGAAACTCTCTTCATATGGGGCTTCCAAGATTACTGCATTTTCGTTGATTTCCGCAATGGCTTTATTATAAATACCAGCTATAATTCGACGATGATTATTCCAGTTATCTATATGTTTAAGCTTGATACGCAATATCGCAGCTTGCAGCTCATCAAGACGACTATTAACTCCAAGAGAATCATGATGATAACGCTTATAGGTTCCATGCACGCGAATTTTACGCAATAATTGATTAAGTTCGCTAGAGTTGGTGGTCATCAAACCCCCATCACCAGCACAACTCAGGTTCTTGGTTGGATAGAAACTAAAAGTACCAATATCACCAATGGTACCAGCCTTACGCTTCTTGCCTTGATACATCATCGAAGCACCGAAGGCTTGAGCAGAATCTTCTACCACCCGTAAATTATGCTTCGCTGCAATCTTCATCACCGCATCCATATTGCAACATTGACCATAGAGATGCACCACAATAATCGCACGAGTTTTAGCAGTGATCTTAGCTTCGATTAAATTAGGATCTATATTATAACTGCGCGCATCTATATCGACGAAAACCGGCACAGCACCGATTTGATTGATCGCTTCTGCTGTTGCGATATAAGTAAAAGGTGTAGTAAGGACTTCATCACCAGCCTGTACTCCTAATGCCATCAAAGCCAGGTAGAGAGCGTCAGAACCATTAGCACAACCAATTGCATGCTTTGCTCCAAGAAACTCTGCCGACTCAGCTTCAAAAGCCTCAACATTAGGACCCAACACATAATGTGCTCCACGCAAGACTTCTATGACCGCTGTTTCGATCTCATTTTGCAGCTCTGCGTGTTGTTTTTTGAGGTTGAGTAAAGGTATCTGCACAAATACTATTTTAACAGACCGCGTCATTGCGAAAAGTGTAAACACGACAAAGCAATCCATCATGCACTCACCCACGGCAGCGCATAAACGTGACGTCGGTCACGTTTATGCTATCCTCGCAATGACGTTACAATCTCAACAACTTATAAATTTTATAACAAATCTTCTTGGCTGCTAGCTCTCTAACCTGCTCGCGGCTTAGTATACGTGCCGACCAAGACCAATATAAATTCTCCGTATGCAAGCTGCCATCAGGCATTAATATCGCTACATGAATAGTACCTATCGGCTTATTGTGGCTACTGCCATCAGGACCAGCGATACCAGTAACCGAAACATTAATTTGAGCTCCTGATATTTTCGCTAGACCGCGCACCATTTCAGTAGCAACCTCTTCAGAGACTGAACCATAGTCTTTAAGAGTCTCTGCGCGCACTCCTAGCATCTGTTCTTTAGATTCATTGGAGTAAGTAACTAGATTTAATTTTGTGTAGTTGGATGCACCAGGCACATCAGTCATCAGCTTAGACAAGAGACCACCAGTGCAAGACTCAGCAAAAGCTATATAGAGATTGCGTTTGCGTAGCTCGCGCGCTAGCACCTCAGGGATACTATCCTCATCATAACCAAAAATATAATCACCCAAAAGCCCATCTATTTCAAGCTGTGCGATTTGTATCATATTACGCGCAGCATGATCATTTTTCGCTTGAGCAGTTATACGCAAGTAGCACTCACCAAGAGTTGCATAAGGAGCAACACTAGGATTAGGTTTTTCGAACATCTTACTTCCGCTATCATGAATAATTTGTGCCATGCGTGATTCAGTAATACCCGCCATCAATACTTTGCGCGAGATTATCACTCCTTCTAGTCCACGTGCTATTAGAGCCGCTTGCAAATAAGGAACAGAAGTCTCCTGGAACATCGCTTTCATTTCCATTGGCACCCCTGGAAAGCTCATCAAAATTAGATCCTGACTAAGCGCACCGCGCGAAGTAGCTGTGCCAGATTTTAGTTCTAATAACATTCCAATCGCTGTACCAATAGGATTAGAAATAACCTGTGCTTGTTCTAGTACGCCTGCTTGCTTGTAATTGATCTCTGGGACATTCTTATCAGCGAACTTAGTTTTAATAATAGATTTTTGCTCTTCGTTAATTATTAGCTCTGACTTGAGGTAGGCTGCAATACTCTCATGGCTCAGATCATCACTAGTAGGACCCAAACCACCAGTAGTGATGATTAGATCCACCCGCGCACTAGCAATAGCTAATGCATCTTGAATGCGCTCAGGATTATCCCCAACTACAGTGTGATACAAGACACTCACTCCAAGAGCATTAAGTTCTTCTGATAAATATTGAGCGTTGCTATTAAGCACATGACCTATTAGTAGTTCAGTGCCAATCGCAATAATTTCTGCGCGCATATTCTAATCATAGTGTTTCATCTACATGAACGCAAAGCTATGTATCGTGCACTCATGATCTACAGCGCAAAAATGTGACGTCGGTCACATTTTTGCTATCATTGCGAGCGCAGCAGCGAAGCAATCCATTAACTAAAATTTTAGATTCCCATACTCATGGTTGAAAGGGCAGAGTCGAGCCATCGGGGTTTATTGTGCTGGGCAAAGCTAGAATTATGCACTCATAGTTGAAAGCGCAAAAACATGCCGTAGGGCATGTTTTTGCTGTGCTAAAATCAATTTGTCTTGAAAATACCCTTAATTTGGGCAATTTTTAGACCTGAATACCTCACGGAGAGGTGGCTGAGTGGTCGAAAGCGGCTTCCTGCTAAGAAGTTATACGGCCTAAAAGCTGTATCGAGGGTTCAAATCCCTCCCTCTCCGCCATCTTTCTCAAATCCACACAAAATCTCAACATATAAGTCTTGACGAAATAAGAGTGTTATCTCTAAGATAAGCCCTTATGAACGACCTAAAGTTAAGTTTCCCTGAAAGTCGCAACGACCCTACCGAGACCTTCATCTTTAGGCACCCAGGACTAAGCACTGAACTTGAAAGTGTTCTTAGTCATAGAGATACAGAATTAGGACGCAGACCAAGAGGAAGCGAAATCGATGCTTTACACGCGCTCATTCATAAAGCTAAAGATCAACAACACCAGCGTCCCGGTTTAAATTATGTTTTATATAAAGCTCAAAAGATTTTACAAAAAATCGAATCGATTGTTTTTAGATCAATTAATAAACAAACTGCTTTTGTTTTTCAAGACCCTAGACTCAGCAAAGAATTGCGTGAAGCCTTAATCGGAACAAGAGCTTTACCAGAACAGATTAATTCTGATGATGTTCTAGTTCTTCAAAGGCTAATTCAAGAAGGAAGAGAACTCCAGCACAGTTACAAGAACCTCAACCCTGCTCTATATAGAGCAGCGAAACTACTAGAAAAACAACAAAACTCTCGGAGTAATGAAACCAGCACCACTACTACAACTAGTACCCCCCTCAACCCTGCTAAAGTAGTTAAATCAGCAGCTCAAATTAAAGAAGCCAACCTAAATAAGCTGATAGCATTTTGCAAAAATTTAGTTACGACTCTATATACATTCGGTAAACCACTAACCCAAGAAGAACAAATTCCTACTACAGACCTTGGTTATGACAATATTATGCCCGTTGTAGATTTTAGTGATGACCTTAAGATACCGTTTTGCACTCAGATACTACCAAATGCCGTAAAAGATTTATTTGCTAGTAACGTAGAACAGTCTTTAACTCGCACACAGATAGAAGCTAGGCTAAGAAGCTTCGCTATAGCTTGCTCTAAAACGGGCGCTACTATCATCTCTAATTTTAATTCAAAGATCGATCTAGACGCACAAACTTATGACCCGGAACTGCTTACAATAGCAGCAACCGAGGCTAAAACAAAACGCAAAAATGACTGGCAATTCCTTTTCGATAGAGCACCCTGTGAAGAGCTCTCAAGATATATTGATTTTATTGTCGATCAATACACTAAAAGATGGGAAGTTTTTCTAAGTAAACCAAAAAATTACCTTGGCGCAAAAGCCATAGAACATAATAGACAACTTAGGGTGAATGGGACTATACCTGGCAATCTCCAACCAAGACTACCAAACCGAGCAGAATGCTTAGGAGCTAATAATGAACCTCCTCCTGTAGAACGCAACTATATTTTGCCCAGAGGAGCCACAAAATTAGTCTAGTTTCTTCTTAAGCCCCAACTCCTGCAAAGTATCTAAAGAAAAATCATATCTATATTTAGCAGCGTGTATCCAGGTGTGAATAAACTTATAAATAAAAGTTTTCACTGTATTATCACAGTCAGCAATTACTGAAGCTAATATCTTCTGTAACTCTGTAGATAAGCGGCTTACTAGCTTATAAAGATCTGCGACACCTGACCTTAGTTCCACTGGCACTCTAGCTTGAGAGCCTGGATTCACCAGTGTCTTGATTTGTTCAACGTAGTCCAGCGCATCAAGAGTAATCTCAATGAACTTACCAACTTCCTGTAAAACCGATAGAGTGGAAACCGCCTGCTCAGTAGTGATTTTAGTATTCACTTGCTGCTCTAATTCTCCGCGTAAAATTTGCGCTAGAGAAATCCCTAGTGAAGCAGATTTCGCTCCAAGTTTTTTATTGATGATTTGCAGAGCCTTATCAAAATTCTCCAGATGAATAGTTGCTTGCTTAAGATTATCCAGCCCCGTAACAGCACCATGATTAAGCTTAGACATACCAAGCTTGGTAGCCGCTAGTGCTTCATAAAGAGCTATTTCACATTGACTTTCTATAGTCCTATGCAGCTCATGGGCGTATTTTTCAGCTATTACGCTAGATGACATCTATAACTACTATCGGTATTCTTTAAGCTGAAACTATAGTGTTGTAAGGGGATTTTGATTATAATAAAATTATAATCACTTGCCGCCAGGCTAGATAATATGCTATTACATATAAGCTATGGCGCGAATCAAGCCATCACCACCAGGGGTAAGACCTCACTCTAGAGCTCCTCAGTCTGCTGCCGCAAAAACAGCTCAGCCGACAAGAAGAGCTTTCATTCAAAAAAGCGGCTTAGCTTTAGCTACTCTACTTGCTTTGGCTGAAGGAGAGCCCTCTACTCCTGTTGCAAGAACTCTCAATAGCGCTAAAGATTATTTCGATGCCATTCCAGCTGAGTTCAGAGATACTGATAGAAAAATAATTGGAACTAGTAAAAAAATTATTGATGCTCCCGGTGCGAAAAACACTTTAGTTGTCATCAGACAAATTCATGCAAGTATCGGTAACAGAATCGATAGCAATGAACATCAAAAAGCTTTAGTTGGCAACTGCCAAAACTCTATAGATTCTGTGCTCAGAACTTTATATACTGACCCTAGTATCAAACTTAGAAAATTATATAGTGAAGGTATAACTCAAACCGTACTCGACAATAGCATCAAACAAGGCTACGAAATTAATCTAACTGTTCCAGAAAAAGATAGAGGAGCCAAATCTCTAGAAACTTTTATTAAAAGACAAACTAATCCTGATACTGTCGCCTATCTCAGAGCAGCAACACACAATAGTGCCGCTCACCGATACTACTTTAGTGGAAGAATGCAGCCAATGGTCGCAGAACGAGAAGATTACCCTGAAACCAGTCAGTATTTGCAAGATTTAGCGATTCTATCTCCCCGAGAACTAGCTATACTGCCTGACCTCTTTCATTTTCATTATGTTGCAACCGGTCAAAAATTTGATCCTAATAATATAGCCTATACTAACTTCGATAATATTTTTAATATAGTTCTTTGGAAGCATGCTTTTGCTGAACGTCTTAAGGCTTTGCCCCCAGCAAAACAAGCACAACTACTGGAACAATCTCGAGCTGTAGTTCAAAAACCCGAACTAGCTAAAAAAGGACCTGACATGGCTCTATCTTATATGGTTTACCATGTTCTTTCTGGTGCGTTCAATCCGGGTAATGGTTTACTTGATCAATTAATTGATTTACACTTCCAGCTCCACGGCGAAAGAGAGAAGTATCTACTAACTAAAATCTCAGAGACTACTGATCCTATTGCGGTAGCACCTTATGGCGCTATGCATAACTGGACTAGATCAGTTCGCGAATGGAACGCTAACAACTCTGATAAAAAAATCTCGTTAATTGAAATTACACCTCAAGAAGTTGTTCAACTACAGCGTGAAAATCCAGGCCAAGCTAATGCTGCCGATCACGTTGCTGCAATCTACGCCGAATACGTGAAACAAAAGGCTTTAGTCATGGAAGGCATAAAATTTTAAGTTATAATAATATTATAATCTAACTTGCGAAGATTAAATTAAGATAAGGCGCCCTGTTTAGGACTGGACAGTCAAGGCAGAATAGATTATTATCTATCTGATGAATTGTAATACAATAAGATCTAACCCCGCCTCAGAGCCTAGTTCAGCAACAGCAACTTACCTATCAGTGCCGCCAGGGCTACCAAGAGCACAACGTCGAGAGCATGAAGCTAGAGTTGAGGAAGCCAATAGAAAGTTAATGGAACGTGCCGCAAAAGCAGGGAAATAGGCTCCTATAACAAATTAAGATAATTAAGATTTATAGATAAGTATTGACATTGGCGCGGATATTATTTTATATTTACCTATTATGAGGCCTGATTTAAGAACAACTTTTATACGCAATTTTATGGGTGGAGAAGACTGTACGCAAACTGCTCCATTTATTCTTTTAAGCAGAAAACCCTACCAAGAAGTAGCAAGCTGCGCCAAAGAGATGTTAACCGCGTTTCAAGAGGAGTTTGCTCTTGGCGTCACTCGTGCTACTGCTGTTGATCTAGCTGCAACAATACCACTCTCACCATTTAACTCTGAGCATGCTAGTGGATTACTTGCGTTATTAGACAAAATTATTGCTGGAAAATTTAGCTCTGACGATCTTGATTTACTTGAAAAATTAGAGACTTGCGTGAGTTCTGCTGCTAGAGCCGCTGTGGAAGCATATCAACCATACATCCAGAGTGGAGCACCTTCATTAAGGCCTTTAGCTACTAAAGCCATGCTTAATCTAGAACATATCATCAATCTATTAGTAAGTAAAATCTCTAAACACCAGCATCAAGAACAAGCTCAGAACCAACAATACTACGCGCCTCCGGTCTCAGTAGGTATGCCACCAGCATCGCTACTTCACTAGGCTCTATCCACTTACCAGTTAAGGTTGCCCCAAGAGCCTCTTCTGGATTAGAACCGATTATCCCCATAGCCATATCAGTGCGCACCCAACCTGGTGAGATGACGTTGACGTTGATTTGATATTTAGCAAGCTCCTCTGCCCAAGCTTTAGCAGCTCCGATCAGCGCAGCTTTAGAAGCAGTGTAGGCTGATGCATAAGCTTCTCCGCGCGCGCTCACTGACGAGATAACTACTATCTGCCGGCGTTGACCATCATCTACAGTCATTAGCGGTAGAGCTGCTGATAGCACTCTAAACACCCCATGGAGATTAACATCTATCACTCGCTGCCAATCAGAGAATTTATAATCTGTGATCGCTGCTGAGTGGAATATACCTGCGTTAAGTACTAGCGCGTCTAGAGATGGATTGCTTCGCTTCGCTTGCAATGACTCACCCTCCGTCATTGCAAGGAGTGCGTCAGCATGACGAAGCAATCCACCAATATAGTTATCAACCGATTCTTGTGACGAGACATCCATCTCAGCTGAGCCAGGCGCATAAACTTGGTAGCCTTCCGCCTTCAGTAGTTCAGCCGTTGCTTTACCGATACCACGACTGCCACCTGAGATTAAGACGGTTCTGCTCATACTAAAGCAATTGTAACGCCCCTTGTCCGTCATTGCGAGGAGCGTAGCGACGAAGCAATCCATTACCAATGTGAATCGCTTCACCCTTCGGGCTCGCAATGACAACTGTTTACGAGTTTTCAATAACAAAAAGCCACACCCTTTTGGGGTGTGGCTTCATAAAATCATTCACTATAACTAGATTAGTTGTAGTTCTGGTTTGTGCTCATCAAGTATCGCACCTGCCACTGGGCAAGCTGCCATACAAGCACCACAGTCAATGCAAGTATCTGCATCAATGTATGGATACTTATGACCATTCACGTTAGTTTTATCAGTCCATTTGATGCAATCAACTGGACAAACCGGTAAACAATCACCAGCGCCTTCGCAAATATTAGAAACAATTGTATATGCCATTTATTTTTTCTCTCCGTAATTAGTACTCGGACTTTATGCCCAACCCCAACATGAATTAATCCTAACAAAGGACCGATATAATTCCAGCTATTGAGAATAGTTTGCAATAGACTTGCAGTTAAGAACCTTTCTCAATAAGCCTCAAGTCCAATCTATATAAGGCTTCTAACTAGCGAGCTAGAAAATCTTTCATCTTAGCCATAGCAAGCTTTAGTTTTTCTTGGTTTTGTACTAGAGCGAGGCGTACATAACGCTCACCGAACTTACCGAAAGTCAGTCCTGGCACCAGAGCAACTCCAGTGGCCTCAAGTAGTTTAAGAGCAAAATCAAATGAATCAATGTAGCCACCAGGGATTGGAATCCAAACATACATCGCACCACCAGGGTTCACCACATCGAAACCCATTTCACGCAAAGCCGGCACCACAATATCACGGCGACGCTGATATTCTAAACGTATTTCTTCGCGGTAGTCTTCGCCCAATTCTAGTGCGCGCGAGCCAGCTTCTTGTATGCCCATGCAGACACCGTAATCTAGATTGGTTTTGAGTTTGAAGAGAGTGTGCACCACTTCTTCATTGCCGACAGCGTAGCCAAGGCGCATACCAGCCATATTGTAGGTCTTAGAAAAAGTATGAAACTCGATCGCTACATCCATTGCACCAGGTATTTCAAGCACTGACGGACACTTATTATCATCGAACCAAATATCACAGTAAGCAAAATCATTCATCAGAATAATGCCGTAGTCTTGGCAGATACGCACTGCCTTCTCGAGGTAAGCTCTGTTCACCACCGCACCAGTAGGATTATGTGGATAGCTCAGTATCAGTAGCTTTGCGCGCTCTAGTATATCTTCAGGAATCTCATCAAGATCACCAACGAAATTATTTTCTGGCTTCAACGGCAGTTCATAAACATGTCCGCCAGCAAGCATAGTGCCGCGCATATGCACTGGATAATATGGACTTGGAATTATAGTTACGTCACCTTCTTGGATATAAGCAAACGCAATATGACCAATACCTTCTTTAGAACCAAGCAGCGGCAGAACATTTTTTTTGGGATCAAGCGCAACATTAAAACGCTTCTTAAAATATTTAGAGATAGATTCGTTGAAAGCAGGCTGTCCGCTAAATATCGGATACTGCTGATTACGCGGTTTACGCATGCCATCAGTAAGTGCCTGCAAGACACTATCATCAGTAGGACGATCTGGCGAACCTAGCGAAAGATCTATAAGATCTTTGCCTTGTTTGATTAAATCTAGTTTGATCTCATCGAGTTGCCCAAAGGCATAAGTCGGCATTTCCACTAATCTTAGTGAAGCCAGGACTCGGTGTTTACGCATGGTGATCATAAGTTAAACATTATAACTAATGTTTAGCCTTCACTCTCTGCTAGCTGAGCTACTTTAAACATATTTCTCATATGCTGGCATAATTGCTCCCAAAGATTCTTTGCTTGACCTTGTACCTGGGGAAAAGTATCTTTAACCCACTGAGTGATTTCACTTGTTTTAATCTGGAGCTTCCCCAGTTTTAGAAATTCAGAAAAAAGTTCACCTCGCAATATCTTACTAGCAGAAATAATGGTGTTCTTGGATTGATCAGGCAAAGAACCACCATGATAGGGAATTGTAAAATGAAGCGAGCTGGCAACGTTTTTACCCTCAATTTTCTCATAGCAGGTTATCAGATACTGTTCAGTATTACGATCAAAACCGGGACTCGTATGAGATTCTTTAGTTATTGTTTGTAACTTGGTATTTTCACGTAAAGCAAGTAATTGCGCTAAAGCAGGGGCTAGCTTAGGATTTTTAATAACTAAGGGGTGGGCAGCCAACACCTATTATCTTAACATGATTAAACTGCGTAAATCAATACTGCTACTGCAATTGCTACAGCTGCAACCATAGTTAGTGCATAGGCTTGCACGCGTCCGCTTTGAGTAAGTTTGAGCACTTCACCAGTAAACTCAGTACCACGCCAAGCAAGACCATTAATAAATATACCTTCGATGATGAACTTATCGATAAAGCCCCAAGTTGCTCTGAATATATACATGAACACAGCCACTATGCCATTGTAAATCTCATCTATATACCATTTGTTTTGCGAAGCCTTGAAGAGTATGCTCAGTTTATTACGGCAGAAAGTATTAAGTCCCATACCACTTACATAAACTAAGTAAGATACTGTTAAACCAAATACAAAAGCCAAGAATGGTAAATAACCAAATGGTTGATTCAATTCATACAAGAAGAAATCCATTGCGGATTGTCCTTCGTGCATATGTGAGTGGAAATGCGGATCCAAGTAGCGTAAAACCGAAAAATCCTTAAATGGTGAACCCCAGAAACCAAGCGCTATTGAAGGTACAGCTAGCACCATCAAAGGCACTGTAACTGACCATGGTTGCTCATGCGGGTGAGCATGTCCGCGGTACTTACCTTCAAAGGTCTTAAAGTAAATCCTAAACATATAGAACGCTGTTAGAGTCGCCGTTACAACACCAACCCAGAATAATGGTTTAGAGATCTCCCAAGCTTGAGCGATGATCATGTCCTTAGACCAGAAGCCACTCATAAACGGGAATCCTGAGATCGATAAAGTACCAATAAGAAAAGTAATCGCGGTGATCGGCATATATTTACGCAGACCGCCCATTTCATTCATGTCTTGTTCGTGGTGACAACCCATAATCACTGAGCCAGAACCCAAGAACAGCATCGCTTTGAACATCGCATGAGTAATGAGGTGGAACATCGCGATAGCTGGCGCACCTAAGCCTGCTGCCATCACCATGTAACCTAGTTGCGAGCAAGTTGAATACGCTA
>CAYUFH010000025.1:0-1295 GCA_964444015.1 uncultured Gammaproteobacteria bacterium
CTTGAAAGCCGTGGCAAAAAAATATTAATTGACTGCGGTTTATTTCAAGGACTTAAAGAACTCAGATTGCGCAATTGGTCTAGTTTGCCTGTAGACCCGCGTAGTATAGATGCTGTGATACTTAGCCACGCACACCTGGATCATAGTGGCTATTTACCATTACTAGTCAAGAATGGTTTTCGCGGGCATATATACTGCAGTCATGCCACTAAAGATTTATGCGGGCTACTACTGCCTGATAGTGGCTTCTTACAAGAAGACGATGCTCGCCGCGCTAACAAATATTCTTATTCCAAACACAAACCAGCACTAGCACTTTATACCGAGGAAGACGCCAATCGTTCATTAGAACAGTTTGTCGCTTTGGATTTCGATAAAACTTATCATATCGACGAAAAAATATTTTTCAAACTAAAACCAGCTGGTCATATTCTTGGAGCAGCTTTCGTGCGCGTGGATGATGGCAACACTAGCATCACCTTCTCGGGTGATGTCGGCAGACAAGACGATCCCATCATGTTCAAACCAGCCAAGCTAGAAGATAGTGATTATATTGTTGTTGAATCTACTTACGGTGATAGGCTGCATGATAATAAGAGCCTCTTAGATGAGATGGCTGGGCTAATCAATAAAACCTCTAAGCGTGGTGGTTCAATATTGATCCCATCATTCGCAGTCGGACGCGCGCAGAGCATACTCTATTATATTTTTAAGCTCAAGCGCTCAAACCGAATCCCTGACCTGCCTGTATACATGGATAGTCCCATGGCTACTAGCGCTACAGAGATCTTCAACAAATATCACCTAGAGCATAAACTTAACCCAAAAGAAACTCAAGCGGTTTGTGATGGTGCGATCTACCTGCAGAATCGTGAGGATTCTAAACGAGCAGGCGCATCAGCAATGCCTTCTATTATCATTTCAGCGAGCGGCATGGCAACTGGTGGTAGAGTACTACATCATTTAAAAACTATGGTCGGTGATTACCGTAGTACCATATTATTCGCTGGTTTCCAAGCTGCCGGTACTCGCGGCAGAGACCTGACCCTAGGTGCTAAAACCATGCGCATACATGGTGAAGATTTCAAAGTGAAAGCAGAAGTACACTGTCTTGATAATGCGTCAGCACATGCTGACTACCAAGAATTACTTACTTGGCTTAGAACTTTCCCAGGAGCTCCCAAACAAATCTTCATTACTCACGGTGAGCCTGAATCTGCTGCCAAAATGCAAGAACACATAGAGCGTGAATTAATGTGGAAAGCCACTGTACCTGAATATCTCAGTACTTATAA
>CAYUFH010000025.1:1395-4356 GCA_964444015.1 uncultured Gammaproteobacteria bacterium
ATAGGATAAAATATAAGCAATGCAAGCCCACTACCAAGGTATTTTTATCAGCATAGAAGGACCAGATAAAGCTGGTAAGACGACTCAGCTAAAAATGCTCAAAGAACACTCTGAGAAAAACAATAAAGAGTGGTTATTCACCCGCAACCCAGGCGGCACAGAACTTGGTAATCGTTTGCGCAATATAGTTTTAGACAGTAAAGAAGTAATTTCAGATATGGCAGAGCTGATGATCTATATCGCTGATAGAGCTCACCACGTCGATCAATTCTTACGTCCTAATCTTGAAGCTGGACGAGTTGTAATTTGTGACCGCTTCGCAGATAGTACTATGGCTTATCAAGGCTATGGACGCAATATGGATCTTAAACTAATAGATCAAATGAATATCGCTGTCTGTGCAGAAGTCAAGCCGACTCTAAGCATATTACTTACCGTTTCAGAGAAAGTCGCCAATGAACGCTCTAAGAATGCTGAGAAAGATAGGCTAGAACAAGAATCTAAGTTATTCTTCGTGCGCGTACGCAACGGCTATAACAGCATTGCCAAGCTGGAACCAGACAGATTTAAAGTAGTAAGCACGGACTTCATGACTCCAGAAGAAGTACACAAACAAATAGTGGGTTATATCGAAGAACATATTCAAGACGTCGCAACGCTACGCAGGAATGCTCAACATCGATGAAAATACTAGTCACAGGCGCAGCAGGGTTTATAGGGTCACATCTAGTTGACTACTTGCTTGCTCACGGACATTCAGTAATCGCTATTGATAATTTTAATGACTACTATGATGTAGCGATCAAACGTAGCAATTGCGCTGAACACCTAAGTCATGAACGCTACAAATTATACGAAGGTGATTTATGTGATTTCAATTTCGTTGCTGATATTTTCCATCGTGAGAATTTCACTCATGTAGTGCATTTGGCTGCTAGCGCCGGTGTCAGGCCATCAGTAGAGAACCCAGTTTATTACCAAAAAAACAATGGTGAATCTACTATTAATCTTATTGAACTAATGTCACGTACGCTGCCACAGATGGCTAATGGCAAGTTCAACCCTAAGCATGATGCTAGTATCGGCGCTCCTATACGTAAGTTTGTTTTCGCTTCTAGTAGTTCAGTCTATGGTGAGCGCGAGACAGCACCTTTCAAAGAAACTGAAGACATCTCTAAACCCATAAGTCCTTACGCCGCTACTAAAGTTGCCGGTGAAGCGATGACTCATTGTTTCCACTATCTCTATGGGATCCCATCGATAGCTCTTAGGTTTTTCACTGTCTATGGTCCGCGCCAGCGCCCTGATCTGGCTATCCATAAATTCGCGCGCCTGATTAGCGATGGCAAAACTATCTCGGTTTATGGTGATGGCTCTGCGCGCAGAGATTTTACTTATATAGATGACATTATTGATGGCGTGGTTAAGGCTATAGATCTAGACTGCGGATATGAGATCTTCAATCTCGGTGAATCTAAAACTACTGATGTTATTACTCTAATCAAATTACTCGAAACTAAATTAGGAAGCAAAGCCAAAGTCGAATTCTTAGATCCTATCCCTGGTGATGTGCCACTAACTTGCGCTGACATCTCCAAATCCAAGCGAATACTGGGTTATAACCCGACAACTCTTATTGATGAAGGCTTGGATAAGTTTGTGGAGTGGTTTAGAGCTACTCTGTAACTTCTACCACTAATTTTAGGGGTAGCTCAATGATTCTTCTTGTTGTAGTTCTAGAAGCTTCTATTTGATCAAGTTTCATAACTTTGCGAGTTATAAAAACAGCTGATAATAAAAGCAAAGCCATAATTAATGGGGTTGCCAACAGCCAATACTCAGAAATAATCATTGCCAACTCCTATTATTTTATATTTTACACCCTTATTGATTTCATCTTTAGTTTTTAATTTCAGTAGATTAATCCAAATTAAAAATTGGACTACAAAACCAAATAAAGCAAGAACAAGACAACCAAAAACATTTATCCCAAATAATGACTCACCCATTAAGAATCTAAGTATCACCAGCCCTAACGGATACCAACAGGCAAAACCTAAAAATTCAAACACTTTAACTAAAAATTTAGTGGCTTTAGTCCCCACTAAAGTGTCCCCCTTTAATGGGGTCTAATAATAGCAAAATCATGAGGGCTAGATCGACCTCACTTATGCTATTATCTTTAACATGCACTCCCTCACAGCAGCCATGCCAAACCCTTCAGTGAGAACAGCCCCTGCTAGAACAATAGTACTTATTCCCCAGAAATTAGCATTGCTAAATGAAGCAACCGAAAGACAGATTTTTCCCCTTCATCTTAATGGTGTGCAATTCCCTGAACTTATAGGGCGCTTCAATAGAGGAATGAGCACTCTGCAAACTCATATTGAAAGAGCCAAAGTAAAGCTAGGTCAAGCAAAAAATACAGATATAGCTAGAGTATTAATTACTGGGCTAAATCAAAAATGGCTTACTAGTGAACTTGCAAACCCAAGCACAAATATTAGTTTATCTGCAAGACCAGGAGATGAAAGCAGCACCATAGACTGCTTGCTACTAAAAGCCTGCGGCTACAAAGATGAACTTGCAGCTCATTTAGTCAAAGGTGCTCCTTTAAAAGTTACTGGATTTCAATCGCGCCTTGAGAGGTTTAAAGAGAGATTAGACAAGAAACCATCATCTACTTATCAAGCAATACTCCAAGCATTAGCACTTGGACTTATTTCTCCAGAACAAGCAGAGCAAAGATTCCAAGAAGCACAGCAAGCAATTGATGAATTACCAGCAGAACTAAAACTACGCTTACTAGCAAAACCAAGCACAAAAATAGAGCTTGCTTTGCGAGCATTTAAAGAGACGGGGCAGCTAGTATTATTATAATTCGCTAACAACCCATCCCTCCAGATAACATGCTAGTATTTGGGGCATGCAAGTGAGCCACAAACTGCAAGCACCAGCCCA
>CAYUFH010000025.1:4456-17408 GCA_964444015.1 uncultured Gammaproteobacteria bacterium
GCTCAAGCTATTCGCATTATTGTTGATCGTAATAAGTTTGCTTTTCTAAGTGATAAGAAACCAGCTGGCGAACCAAGTGATCTAGAACTACTTGAAAGTTATATCAATGGCGAAGAGACCCAATTGGGTCTACCAGCTCAAGTACTAAAACGTAGACTAAATAAACTAAGAACCCAACTAAGAACAGCTAAGATTCCAGACGATAATGAGATCGAATTCTTAGTAAATGGATTAATTGATGGTCACTTCATCTCTAAAGCAGTCAGCGGGACGGTTTCATTAGCTAAACCACTTCACATCCATGAAGCTGAACTACTTTTACTACAAGCAAGTGGTTATAATGCCGCCCAAATCGAAACTCTAGAGATGGAAGATACCAGGGCTAATATAAAAACTGATGGCGACAAGAAAAATGTCCTCAAAGAAAAACAAATCAGATCAATATTAGTGGATCTAAGAAAAAAGCTAGGAGCTGCTAATCCTATTAAAGCTGTGCTAAATGCCTTAGCCTTAAATTTAATCGATCTGGATCTTATACGTAGCAAGCGTCTTGAAGTCGAAGATCTTGATAAAGCACGCCGAGTTCATTTTAATTTACATACCGCTGCTAGTAGAATTAAAATTCCAGGAGCTCACCATCCCGTTAAAAAACCCGAGGCTCCTCATTGGTTAAGAGTTGTTGCCAAGTGGACAAAGTAAGTTACAATAAAATTATAACTTTATTGTAATTCTAAGGCTTAAAACAGCCAAACATGCAAGAATAATACAGGAATTATGAAGAAATTAGAACTACATTGGCGCATTTTTATTGGTATGGCCCTGGGTGCCTTACTTGGTTATTTTTTCTCTACTTATAACCCTGAGGGGGCTAATCCTAACCCTAGTATTGGCTACTTAGAGTTAGCTCATGTTACCTGGATGGGCGAGCTATTTCTTAAGTTACTACAAATGATAGTGATTCCAATTATCGTTTGCTCACTAATAAATGGTGTCGGGCATCTTCCAGTCAAGAGCCTAGGCAAAATGGGTATCGCAACCGTACTAGTGTTTAAAGTACAGATGTTGTTTGCTGCTGCCTTTGGTTTACTCTGGGTTAACTGGTTGCAACCTGGCAAATACATAGACTTACATAAAATCTTAGATTCAGGACTGCACGCCGATAAAGTCAAGTTCATTACCGATGCAAAACCAAACTTACTAGACGTAGTCCTGAGCATGGTGCCATCAAATTTCTTCTCAGCACTCTCCGCTGGCTCACTATTACAAATTATTGTTTTTTCAATTTTCTTAGCTGTCGCCCTTGTACAAGTTAAAAACGGTGACAAGGTGCTTAGTCTCTTCAAAGTCTTTCTGGATGCGATTCTTAAAGTTACTCATTGGATAATGCAGCTAGCTCCTTTTGGGGTTTTCGCTCTAATTACCAAAACTGTTGCTATTGGTGGACTAGGTGCCGTGGCTGAGTATAGTATGTTTATGATCACTGTCGTTGCCGCACTTATGAGTATGCTCTTTATTGTTGGCAGCTTGATGGTACATTTTCTTACTGATTTTTCTGTACCTGAGTTTTTCTCCAAGATGCGCGAAGCCATGCTTACAGCATTTAGCACCTCAAGTTCAGCTGCTACTATTCCTGTTTCACTAGAAACTATGGAAGAAAAATTTGGTATCCCGAATAGAGTTGCTAGCTTCGTTATACCTTTAGGTGCAACCATGAGTATGAACGGTGCTGCGATTTATGAATCCATAGTTACCCTGTTTATTGCTCAAGCTTGGCTACCAGTTCCATTAAGTTTAGGTCAGCAAGTTTTTGTGGTCTTTATGGTACTAATTGCGACTTTCGGCACCCCTGGTATCCCGCATGGTAGCTTGGTTACATTAGCCATAGTATTGCAAGCCGTGGGCTTACCCCTGGAGGCTATTGGCGTAATACTTAGTATCGACAGAGTGCTTGATATGTGCCGCACCATGGTTAATGTCAGCTTCGATAATATTTCTTGTTTAATACTTAACCGCTTCGTGAAGCTAGATCCTGATACTCTACCAGAGAACGGATTATTAGATAGCCTAGATGACGAGCATAGACTGGCTTTGCAAGCAGCTAAAAACTAGTCTGTTATTGTGCCTGGCTAGTGAAGACTCTAGTCTGCGGTCTTTTAACTAAAGTCTTCATAGTACCTGCTGCAATATTAAATAAAATCTCTTCACCAACTACAGCCTTATCTTCAAGCTGCGAGTAAGCATTACCCGTTAATACTGCCTGGTCTGGCTTACCATCTATGGTTTGATTCATTACTATCTGCCTTGCTTCACCATAAGCATCAGTAGTATAGAGGCGAATATGATGATCTTGACTTATAGAATATGCTGAGAACACCTGTCTATCTGTCTCCAGGACCACTAAGTCAGCAAATAAATAAATTGGTTTTTCTTCATCCGTAAAATAAAGGATTTTGGCATCACTAGCTATGCGCACTAGTTTTTGCTGTGGCAAATACTGTAGATCGTTAGACTCTACTCGTTTATCTTTTTCAAGCAATACTACTTCATTAAGGAAATTAACCGAGCTAAGCTTACTAGAGCCAGTAACATCCTCCTCAAAATTAATTTGCGCTTGCTGACTAGTAATATCACGCTCAACGCTATCGAAAATAACTGCTCCCTCGGCTCTACCGTTATTGGCAATAAAATCAAACTCTTGATAATCCGAACTAATGGTCGATGCTTGGTTGGGCTTAGAAGCTTGTTCTTGACTAGCTTTCATAGTACTAAGAACTCTTTCACCGCCTTCGGCATAACATTTAAGCTGCTTATGGGTGACATCATATTGCATGCGCTCTGCGGTGATATCTATATCTTTAGACTCTAATAAGACCCTACCTAAAAAACTAATATCCGTAGGTGAACTTGCACCAGCAGGAGTGAGCATATCAACTTTATCAGAACTAATAATATAGTCTCCTACTTTTACTTTAGTATTACCTTCAAGTGTCGAGTTATTATCCTGGAAACTTAGTTTATCTGCTTTAATGATCTCGAAGTCATTAATAACATTTGCTGCTGGTTTTTTAGCAGCCTCGACAGCAGTAGAGCTCAGGGCTAGTAATAATATGGCAGTTAGGGGATTGAATTTCAAAGCTTGTATTAAATTGTATGTTGAATCTGGGCTTAAATGCAAGTAAGCTTTCCCAAAAAGAGCTTGCTCAGTGCCTGAGATGCTAGGCGCACAAGCCCGAGGCACCGGAGTTAGCAGAAACGAGCCCGACGGCTCGTTTCTGCGCTGTCAACCAAGAGTGCACCACTCAACAAATTATTTTTGTGACCTGACATTACCTTCTATTACTGCCTGTTCTGTAGTGAAATCATAAATAATACTGTCAGCATAAATAGTCCTGCCATCCTGAACTATATAAGGATTGCCCTTAAACCTAGCTAGTTTGGGCTTACGATCAGCCCCAGCTTCTACTAGCATCTCAGCAGCGTAACAGCTTACACGCCTAGTATTTACCGCTACAGAACCACGTGCCTTAACTTCACCAGAATCATAAATTAATATCTCAGCAGCATTAACCACTGTGCCATTTTCTAGCTTGGCCTGAGCAGCCCCGCGTGCTGATATGGGCTTGTCTTTAGAGATTAGGAGTTCATCGGCGGCAATTTTAGTTTTAGCAGCACTGAGACTAGCATGCCCTTTACTACGTATTGCTTTGAAATCTTTAGAAACAAAACCTTCATCACCAGTAACAACTGTTGAATCTTTACCATTCTTCTGTAATTGCCAGTTACCTCGCACTTCTATATCAGTATGATTCTCATCGAAATGTATCTCTGCAGCGTTCAGTTCATGTAAACCATCACTAGAATTAAGCTGAGCATGATCATAGAGCCTAATAGATTTTTGCTTGTTATCCATTAAAGCGTAATCAGCTTTAATTGTAAATTTCTCTGCACCAAGCTCATAAACAGTAATAAGCACCTCATGAACCTTACCTTGCTTCTGATCTTGATCTAGATCCGCTCTCTTGGCTTTAAGTCTCCACTTAAGCTTATTAGTTAATCTATTAATTTCACTAATCTCATAGTTCTTAATTACCACACTTGCCTTCTCAAATTCTTCAGGCACTTCTGCTGTACTAATAGTAATCAACGCGGAGATACTACTATATATAAAGAATAGAAGCCCAATTATTACTGGACTTAGTAGAATCAATCTGGCTTTATGCTTACGTAAAAAATCCTTCATTCGGGTCAAGGGGCGCTCCGAAGAGCGCCATCCCCAGACACTAGCTTACACTGTTTCAGCTAGTTTTTCTTTTTTGCTTTTATTGGTTAGTTCTTCAAGTTGCTTGCCTAAATCGGCAGCACGGTTTTGAATATTAATCGCGGTATTTTTGAACTTCTCATCTGTGAAATTACGAATATCACCAAGTTTATCTGTAGCTACATCACGCATTTCATTAATACGCTCACGTAGACCAGCAAACCACTCAGCAGATCCAAGCTGAATATCACGACGGAATTCACGACCAGATTTAGGAGCTAGTAGTATACCAGCAGCGAAACCCGCACCGAGACCAAATATCAAGCCCGTTAAGAACTTAAAGAAGCCATTATTGTTATTACTCATAGCTAAGTATTATAGCTTAATGGCGACCCTTGGTGCCAAATAAAAACTCTTTAATCCCCGATTCAAGACCGCCCCAAAAACCAAATATCCTAGAGCCTAGCTGCATTATGCTTTCACCAATACTACTAATACCAGATGTTAAGCCACGGGAATAATCACGCAAAGTGCTAACCAGAGAATTAGCTGCTTCCAGGGTTTTAGTTAATTGAACTAAAACTGGCACCATAAAAACTAAAAACACTAAACTACTAAAGGCCAAAACTGCCAGCGAAACCACTAAGGTGATGTCAAGTATATTTTTTGAAACTGCTAGATCCATATTTAAGAAATTTTCTCCACGATTTCATCACCAATTTCATCATCATTGGCAACAATATCTTTAATGTGCTGCTCACGCTTACGATTAACCTCGAGCTGTAAGCGCATCCTTTCAGTTTTGGTTTTGGCTGTCTCAAGCGACTCACGCAAACGAATACCGAAGTCCTCTGAAAGTCCGATGATAAGCTTCCAGAATGATATCCCCAAATCAATACTGTCATCAATAAGAGTCTTCACTCCTGTCGGTAATCGTGACATCTTATTAAAAAAGGTTTTACCAGGAATCGGCAAAACAAATATCGCCGAAACTAAACCTGCAATAGTACCTAATATGAACAGGAGCAACCTAATCATATTAGTCATTTTAGCACGTGATATACTTGGAACTCACCAAGAAAGCCCGACTAAGCACTGTTTCTCGGACTTTCGAATTTAAGTCCATGAACAAACCATATTCTAGTTACAGTAGAGTCGAACTCAATGAAATCAAGAAACCACTTGAAGACAGTTGGGCTTTTGAAACCAGAGCCATACTTAAAGGACAAGCACCAGATCCTGCCACCGGTTCTACTATTTTCCCTCTTTACCAAACTTCTACCTATACTCAGCGCGGCATAGATGATAATAAAGGCTACGTCTATTCACGCTCAGGCAACCCTACTCGCACAGCAACAGCAGAAGTTTTAGCTTCACTAGAATCAGGTAAACATGGGTTTTTATATCCATCAGGTATTGCTGCTATACATAGCGTGATGCAGCAGCTTAAACCTGGTGACCACGTGATCTCCAGTAGTGATCTTTATGGCGGAGCTCATAGATTATTTGATCAAATATTAAGCCCTCTAGGACTTGAATACAGTTATGTCGATGCACGTGACATAAATAACATCATTAGCGCCATCCAAACTAATACCCGCTTAGTCTGGCTTGAATCTCCTACCAATCCTTTGATGAGACTATGTGATATTCAAGCAATCACTGCAGCCATCGCCAAATACAACAAAGAACAAGGTCTTAGTGATTTACCATTTCCTGCTTACCCTAATACTAAGCGCTACGGTAGCAAGTCTGCTAAACCGCGCATTTTAGTTGGATTTGATAATACTTTTGCTTCACCATATTTGCAGCGCCCACTTGAACTAGGCGTGGATATAGTAATGCACAGCTGTACTAAATATTTAGGAGGACACTCTGATGTACTTACTGGTGGCATAGTAGTTGCTGATGATGATTTAGGTGAAGTATTCAAGTACCACCAAAACGCAACTGGTAGTATTGCTGGTCCTTTCGATTGCTGGATATTAATGAAAGGTATTAAGACTCTAGCAGTACGTATGCGCCAGCATCATGAGAATTGTTTAGCGGTAGCCCAATGGTTAGAAAAACACCCTAAAGTCAAAGCCGTTCACTGTCCAGCACTAGAATCTAACCCTCAATATGAACTATACAAACGTCAAATGAGCATGTATAACGGCATGATTGCATTTGAATATGATGGTGATTTTGACACCGTCAAAAAAGTCGTGATGAAAGCTCAGTTATTCCAGTTAGCTGAGTCACTGGGTGGTGTTGAGAGCTTAATTGGACATCCAGCTAGCATGACTCATGCTGCTGTTCCTAAGCCTAGAAGGCTTGAATTAGGTATCAACGATAATTTGATTAGACTCTCTGTTGGCATTGAAAATGTGAAAGACATTATAGATGATCTAAAGCAGATGCTGTCATAGCTTTCTCAGCTAGAATAATACTGATGTTAGTAACTGCAAATGAATTCAAACAACGTCGTGATAAAGTACTAAGCTTCCTTGCTGAGCAAGGTAAAAGGTTAGTTATACGCAGTGGCAGTGAAAAAATATTCAGTCATGATGTGCATTATCCGTTTCGTGTTGATAATGATTTCTACTATCTCAGTGGTTTCACTGAGCCAGATTCTGCACTAATACTAGATCCTAGCGCGGCGCATTCTTATACTCTTTATGTACGCCCTAATAATCCTGAGCGTGAAATCTGGGATGGCAAACGTGCCGGCTTAGATGGCGCTAAAGCTTATGGCGCCGATCTAGTATTAGATATAGAGAAACTTGATGATGGTGGTGATAGATGGTTAGAGAAACGTGACATTATTCATTCTCTACGCAGTATTAAATCCACAGCCGAAATTGCAACTATTAAACGTGCTTGCCAAATCAGCATTCAAGCACATCAAGTACTAAGCGAAGAGCTAATACCAGGAATATATGAGTATGAGCTAGAAGCCACTCTAAATCACGTATTTAGATCGCAAGGTGCTAGTGGCTGGGCTTACCCACCAATAGTAGCTGCTGGTGCGAATGCTTGTGTTCTACACTACATAGAGAACTCTAGTCAAATTAAAGCTGGGGATTTGGTTCTAGTCGATGCTGGCTGTGAGTTCGAATACTACGCAAGTGACATCACTAGGGTCTATGCTGCTAGCGGTACTATGAACCAAGAACAGCAAGATCTCTATGACATAGTTCTTGCCGCACAAAAAGCAGCTATCGAAGTTATTAAGCCTGGGTCAAGTTTTAAAGCCAGTCATGAAGCTGCAACTAAAGTAATCGCTGAAGGACTTAAGAACCTAGGTTACATTAAAGATGTAAATAATATTGATGAAGTCAAAAAATACTATATGCATAGCACGGGTCATTCGCTAGGCTTAGATGTGCACGATAGAGGTATAGATAGAGTACGCGATAAAGATACTATTTATGTACCGGGTATGGTAACTACCGTTGAGCCTGGTATTTATCTGCGTGAAAAGGGTATTGGTATACGCATTGAGGATGATGTATTAGTCACTGCCGGCGGTTATGAAGTTTTAACCTCAGACCTGCCGAGTTGACTTATACTTACAAATAATATATTAATTAGCACTACATGCTGCAGCATCTGCAATAATACGTAGCTTCTCAGGATGATTAGCAATAAGATAGCCAAGCCCAGTATCAGGATCTTCACAAGCACGTTTTAACGAAGCAGCTTTATCAGCACCTTTAACTACTACCGTGATACTTCCGGCAGCCAACCCGCTTAAAGCAAAGAGATCAGTACCTATGGTTAAACCTTCACGGATTGTTTTATCACGATAGCGGTATTTGCTACGCACATCAAAGCCCTGCAAAGATACATTAGTAATATCAGCATTGAGGTAGCCTGCTTCACCAATAAAAGCAACATGAGCAATATTAGGATCAGCTCCTAGTCCCATATAGATACGGCGCGGTCCACCATTACTATATAGCTCTGTTGCAAAAGACTTAATATCAGCAGTATCTATAGCGAAGAACCCTACTCTCTCAGTTACAGCAGCAAGAGCACGACGTATGGCAACGGAGAAGCGAGGATCATCAGCACTGAGCTCTGCTTCTAAATTCATATAACTAGTATTAGGAATAATCAATTCATCTAAATGCGAGAGCCTAAGCTCTGGATTAATTAGCTTAGGATTATTCTTATAGTACTCGTTAACATACTTATAAATACTTCCCTCAAAAGTCTTGCCTGAAGCTAGTAAGATCAGACCTGGTTGCTTGAATTCTTCAATCAGCTCAGTGGCAACAGCTTTATCTAACTCACGGCTATCACCGTAATGTATTAGTTGGATATGGTTGGGGTAATTAAACACTGTTCAATTATTTCAGAGATACTAGCAAACGCAGTCACGTTACTTAGCTCACTAATAATACTAGGCGCAGATAGTTCATGCGGCAAGTAAACACCCTCGTTATCGCTTGAATTATGCACTCGTGGTTGAAAGCGTAAAAACGACCCATCGGGGTCGTTTTTACTATCATTGCGAGGAGCTCGCGGGCGAAGCAATCCATTACTGGATTCTTTGTAAAAATTAGTATAGAAACCTAATATATTAAGTCCTTTGTTCCGAGCATGCTCCAAACTAAGCAAACTATGATTAATAGTTCCAAGATTAGGCCTAATAACTAATAACAAGGGTATTGCTAAATCTTGTAATAAATCTGAAACTAGATAGTCACCATTAATTGGTACAGCCAAGCCACCGGCACCTTCAACTATCACTAATTTATACTTAGTCTTGATTACCTGGTAATCACTAATAATGCGCTGAATATCTATTGTTAGATTTTCTTGCTCCGCAGCGAAACTAGGTGCTGCTGGATATTTAAGAAGATAACTATTATAAATTGAGATTTCTGGTAGCGCTGTGGCAACCAGATCTATATCGCTATTCTCTAATCCACATTGAATAGGTTTATAGTAAGCAAGCTCACTAGCCTTAAAACCGCACGATAGCAATTCATGCAGCAAAGCAATGCTAGTATAGGTTTTACCAACATTAGTGTCAGTGGCGGAAATAAAAAGACTAGTAGCTGACTGAGTCAATAGCTTAATATCATAGCAATTGTCATTGCGAGCCGTAGGCGAAGCAATCCACTGCTAGTAATGGATTGCTTCGTCACTAAGTTCCTCGCAATGACCCGTCGCGATATACTAATACTGTGATTAAACTGATTCACCTAATACTGATAATCACTTGTCTTACGGCTTGTTCTAAGCCTCAGCACCCAAGCTGCCCCCTACCACAATTAAACGAGAATAAAATTATGAAAAGCTCTGAAATAAAACCTGAATACCAAAAATTACTTAAAGCAGCTATCGCTGCAACTGATAAATCATACGCACCCTATTCTAATTTTCATGTAGCTTCAGCAGTCTTACTTAATGATGGCGAGATTATCACTGGTAATAATGTTGAAAATGCTTCTTACGGACTCAGTATTTGTGCTGAACGTGCAGCGATCCTAAGAGCTAATGCTAGTGGTAAGCGTAATATCGTTGCTATCGCTATTACTGCTATTGCACATGACGCTAAGGGCAAAACTATTCCAGTCTCAGAACCAGTCGCACCTTGTGGTGCTTGCCGCCAAGTTATATTTGAATTCTCAAAATTAGCTAATCATGATATCGATGTAATTATGTCCAATAGTGATGGCTCTAAAGTGGTTATTAAAACTATTAGTGGGCTGTTACCGATGGCATTTGGACCAAAAGATTTACAATAAATGCCGGAGCTTCCTGAAGTTGAAACCATTTGCAAAGGATTGAAGCCAAAGCTAGTCAACAACACTATTGTAAGCGCTAAAGCCAATACCCCTAAATTGCGCATAAATATGCCGCGCCAGCTTGGGCAAAAACTCAAAAATAAAACTATCACTGCTATTAAACGTAGAGCCAAGTATATTATTATCGATCTTAATGATGGATTAAGTTTAGTTATACACCTTGGTATGAGTGGCAGAATTACTATTAGTAAAAATTATCAAGCTAAAAAGCACGACCATCTAGTTATTAAGCTAAGTAGCGGTCATACTATGGCTTTAAATGACCCTCGTAGATTTGGTTTGGTGGCATTGATCTCCAGTAATGAGATTGACGATGATAAATTATTTGTCAATCTAGGACTAGAACCATTATCAAAAGATTTTAATGCAAGTAGCTTAGCTAAATTAATTCAAAATCGGAGCAAAGATATTAAATCTTGTATTATGGATGCGACACTAGTTGTAGGTGTCGGGAATATTTACGCCAGCGAATCATTGTACCTAGCTGCTATTCACCCTCAAAGAGCCGCTACAAGTCTCAACACCAAAGAATCTGCTCAGCTCAGTAAAGCCATTAAACAAGTACTCAAAGCTGCGATTAAAGCTGGTGGCTCTAGTTTGCGCGACTACAGGCAAGCAGATGGTGAGATGGGTTATTTCCAGCATAATTTTAAAGTCTATGATCGCAGCGGGCAGCCTTGCAGTAAATGCAAAAGCAGCATAGAAAGAATAAAGCAAGCAGGTCGTAGTACTTATCTATGTCCCAAATGCCAGACCTAGCGCGTGATTGCGAGGAGCCGAAGACGACGAAGCAATCCATCACTTTACTTCCCTCGCAATGACAATGCCACAATGACTTATAATAAAAGTATGCCGCAAGAACCATTTATAATCGGTGGGACAGATATTCGCCCAGGCGAGCGCAGAAGAGTGGATATCAATCTAGGTCAACTCTATGATCTTAATAGTGTTGGCATCTCGGTAGAAGTTATACGTGGCAAAAAACCTGGACCAGTATTATTCATTACTGGTGCTATGCACGGTGATGAGATCAATGGCGTGGAGATTTGCCGTCGACTGCTTGCTGAAAGATGTCTAAAACATATCAAGGGTACTTTATTAGTTATTCCTGTCATTAATGTTTTTGGCTTCTATCGCAAAACTCGTTATCTACCTGATGGGCGCGATCTAAATCGCTGTTTTCCAGGTACCGACTATGGTTCATTAGGCTCGCGTATGGCTAAAATCCTAATGGACGAGATCGTTAGTAAATCCACTCATGGCATAGATTTGCATACTGCTGGTTCGCATCGCTCCAACCTACCACAAGTGCGAGCTTCATTAGATAACGCTGCTACAGCGAAGCTAGCTAAATCATTTGAGGTTCCAGTAATACTCAACTCTAAAATCCGCGAAGGTTCTTTGCGAGAAGCCATACATAAATTCAAACGTCCAATACCTCTACTCATATATGAAGGTGGACGAGCATTAAGGTTCGATGAACATTGCACTCGTGTTGGCGTGCGCGGCATACTATCTACCATGAATAGCTTGGGCATGATCGACACCCAATATATGCCTTTTGATAAACCTAAGAAGAGTAAAGCCTTCATCGCTAAATCCAGTTACTGGCTAAGAGCCAGTCATGGTGGGATTTTCGTTAGCTCTAAGAAACTTGGCACTAGAGTTAAAGAAAACGAACGTATAGGTTATATCACTGATGCTTTTAATTCTAGGCGCATAGAAGTTTTGGCTCCGCAAGCTGGATTAATTATCGGTATGACTATACTACCCTTAGTGAACCAAGGTGATGCCATGGTGCATATTGCTACTTTCGAACATCTTGGTAAAGTTGCTAAGTCTATAGTTAAGCTAGGTGAGGAGATAGATCAATTCACTACCACGTAATGACTAGTGACTTCAGCCTATTCAAAAATCGTCCAAATACAAGGCATGCGAAGTCCGAGCAACCGGAGTTGACTGAGTTCGTCAATGAGGATTGCGAGGACGAGCATAACGCAGTAGTTGGCGATTTGCGGATAGGCTGTTTTGCGGGCGGATGTTTCTGGTGTATGGTCGCCCCTTTCCAGCAACTACCTGGCGTTAAATCAGTAACCTCTGGCTATATCGGCGGTCATATCGAGAATCCCAGCTACGAAGATATTTGCACAGGTGAGAGCGGACACTACGAAGCCGTGGAAGTGAAGTATGATCCAACTTTAATTAGCTACGCAGAGCTGCTTAAAGTTTTTTGGTTACAGATAGACCCTACAGATGCTGGCGGTCAATTCGCTGATCGTGGCTCGCAGTATCATACTGCTATTTTTTATCATGATGCAGATCAAAAAGAAATAGCTGAAAAATCCAAGCAAGAAGAAGCAGCTAAACGCCAGCAACCTATTGCCACTAAGATACTAGAAGCAACTAAATTCTATCCAGCTGAGGAGTATCACCAAGACTATCATCTTAAACAACCAATGCACTACAAACGTTATAGCGAAGGCTCCGGCAGAGCAAGATATATAGAAGCGGCTAAGCGTGCAGGACTTAGCGATATACAATGTTACGTCACTCAAGAGAACGGCACTGAAAGACCTTTCGCTAATGAATATTGGGATCATCATGAAGATGGAATCTACGTAGATATAGTTAGCGGCGAAGCTTTATTCGCTTCAGTTCACAAATTCGATTCTGGTACTGGCTGGCCGTCCTTCTACCAATGCTTAGAAGGCACTGAACAACGCGAAGATACTAGTCATGGCATGAGACGTGTTGAAGTGAGGTCTAGAATCGCAGATTCACATCTAGGGCATCTCTTCCCTGATGGACCTAAACCCACGGGCTTAAGGTACTGTATTAATTCAGCAGCGCTGAGATTCATCCCGGTCTCTGAGATGGAAGCAGCAGGATA
>CAYUFH010000026.1:0-11628 GCA_964444015.1 uncultured Gammaproteobacteria bacterium
CCCAGCTTCAGTAAGCTTAGCGACAAGAGCAATGAATCTTGTTACTGCTCCTTTTATTGGCCTATTCAATTTTGTGCTTGCTGCACTTGGCAAGATGCCTAACCCTAAAGCCTTGGTTACAGATGCTATGAAAAGCGCAACTGCAGCTTTAAGTGCACCTCAACAAGCTTGGTCTTAAACCTTTAAAACTTAGATCTCTTTCTCTACTACTGACAAACCGCACACTCTTCAGAGTTGCCAACTTGTCTGCTGACAGCAGCTTGGTCAACCGAATCGGCGTTAATAATAGGTTCTGAGCGTAGATAGTACAGAGTCTTAACTCCAAGTTCATGAGCAAGTACATGCAGTTCGTGCAATTCTTTGCCGCTAACTGGTGACTTGAGAAACAAGTTCAGTGATTGAGATTGGCAAATGTATTTTTGTCTCTCCGCTGCGTGGATAATGATTTCACGCATATTAAGCTCATAGGCAGTTTTGAAAATAGTTTTTTCTTCAGCGCTGAGGAAGTCTAAACTACGCACACTGCCTTTATGTTGGATGATTTCGCGCCAGATCTCAGCAGTGTTCTGACCTTTCTCCTCAAGCAGTTCTTCTAGGTAAGGGTTCTTCACTAGGAAGCTGCCGCTTAGAGTTTTTTGCAAGTAAGCATTACCAGCAATAGGCTCTATGCATGGAGTTGCGCCGCCGCAAATAACAGAAATATTAGCGGTAGGAGCAATAGCGAGGATATAGCTATTGCGTTGATCGCCACCATCAGGGCAAGCACCGCGCTCGTCAGCTAATTGGCGTGATGCGTTTTTGGCTGATTCGTGGATTGCTTTGAACATGAGCTTGTTAAGCGCGCGCGCTTGCACGCTCTCGAAAGGTATACGTTTGCGCATAAGAACGCCGTGGTAACCCATAACCCCAAGTCCGATAGAACGCTCTCGTTGAGCTGAATAGATTGCACGTTTGTAATCGCGTGAATCTACACCGAAAATAAAATTGTCAAGAATATTATCAAGGGCTTTAACAGCAGTGAAAATAACTTTGTCTTTGTCGGCTTCCCACTCGTCCCAGTTCTCAAGGTTAAGTGAACCAAGACAACAAACCGCGGTGCGCTCTCTATTAGTAGGTAGAGTAATCTCTGAGCAGAGATTAGATTGGTTGACCATTAAACCTTTTTCTTTGTGGTGTTCTGGAACAGCCTTGTTTACTGTATCGCCGAACATAATGTAAGGTTCGCCAGTTTCAACACGGTTCTTGAGAATTTTTTTCCAAAGATCAAAAGCATCTATAGATTTGGCGATCTCACCAGTGTGCGGGCAGCGTAAATCAAAACTAGTTTTAGCTTTGACGGCGCGCATAAACTCATCGGTGATAATTACACCGTGATGTAGGTTGAGACAACGACGATTATCATCACCGCCAGTAGGTCTACGTAAATCCACCACTTCTTCTATATCTGGGTGATGAATTTCCATATAGATCGCCGCGGCACCTCTACGAGTGTTGCCCTGAGAGACAGCTAGCGTCGCGCTATCCATAACTTTAAGGAAAGGAACGGTGCCAGTTGATCTACCACCAGAACTAAGCTGAGCATTCATGCCGCGAACTTGCGACCAGTTAGTGCCGATGCCACCGCCGCCTTTCGCCAGAAAAGCATTCTCTTCAAATGTCTTAAAGATGTCTGAAATAGAGTCACCAACGATGTTTAAGAAACAGCTGATCTGTGCGCCACGACTAGTAGCAGCGTTAGTCAGCACTGGAGTTGCTGGCATAAAATGATTCTTAGACATTAAGTCATAAAGGTCTTGTGCTAGTTCTTTATCACCGCGCGCCACACCAGTAGCTACGCGCGCAAAGAAGTTTTGCACGTCTTCGCAAACTTTGCCTTTGGCATCTCTAAGAAAATATCTACTTCTAAGAGTTTCAAGCCCGAAAAAAGTCATTTTTTTATCACGGCTATCGTCTAGCACTATACTTTTTTGTACACCCTTGTCGCCGCGATATTGAGGCGAGTCCCAGCTTTTTTTCTGATGCACTTCTAAACGAATATCTTCAAGCAATAAATCGCGAGCAAGATCTAGATTGTTGTCTGATAATGCTTCAACTATTGTTGATTTTTTAGTTTCGTTTGTTGTGGTTTCAGTTTGCATGTTGGGGTTCCTTAGTAGTAGGGCTAGTTTCTAGTCCGTAGATGGCTTTGATTTTCCTGTAAGAGATATTCTCAAGTACTTTTAAGCTTCTGTCGAGCTGCAGATTAATTGTGGCAAGTTAGGGCAGAGGATACTAGTTAAATAGATTTTAGATAAGAGAGAGTTGTGTTAATACATTTAGCTTGTGGATTGCTTCCTCACAATGACCCCACCCCGTCATCGCGAGCCCCAAAGGGGCGTGGCGATCCATCAACGACAATAATCAAGTTATATCAACATAATGATATAATTCACTTAAGACCGGTCTTATATTGACTGCTCTTTACAAAACCTGCTATACACTTAAGAATATAGTGAGGTGCAAAACCAGCCTTGCACAAGGCTTTTTAGCAGCATGCGCATAAAAGAGATAGAACTAGATAATTTTAAGAGCTTCGGAGAAGTGACTACTATCCCGATGTTGCCCGGTTTTACCACGGTTTCGGGTCCTAATGGCTCGGGTAAATCTAACGTTGTTGATTCTTTAATGTTCGCTTTGGGTCTTACTAGTACGCGTAATATGCGCGCTGAGAGACTTACAGATCTACTTAATAATCTTACTGGACGTAAAGAGTGTTCAGTGAAGGTAACTTTTATTGAAGATACCAGCGGTCAAGAACTGCAAGTAGAGCGCACCGTAAGAATTAAAGCTAATGGCTACGATAGTAAATATTCACTTAATGGTGAGCCTAGTACGCTTACACAAATTCATGACAAGCTTGGGCATTACAACATTAGTCCACGCGGATTTAACGTGGTGATGCAAGGTGACGTCGCTTCTATCATCAGTATGAACTCTGTTGATAGACGCAAGATCATTGATGAGATTGCTGGTGTTGCGGAGTTTGATCGCAAGATTGAACTTGCTAATAAAGAACTTGAAGTGGTTCTAGAGCGTATCCAAAGTCAAGAAATCATACTTAAAGAACTTAAAGAGCGTCTTAATACTTTGCAAACAGAACGTGATCAAGCGATTATCTACGCTGAGCTTAAAGATAGACGTACTGAGCTAGAGAAGCAGTTCTTAGCCGTGCGTATTAAACAAGTACGAGAAGAAGAGGCTCGCACAACTCAAGAACTTGAAGACCTCAAGAAGCTTAGAAATGATTATCAAATCGAGAATAACACCATCAATGAGGACATGGCGCGCTATCAAAATGAGCTTAATGAGCTAAGTGCGCAGATTGAAGAATTAGGTGAAGGTAGACAAAAAGAACTGGGACAGCAGCGAGAAGATCGTCGGGAGATGCTTGCTCGCGAAGAAAGTACTTTAGAGTACGTGATTAAACAAATTGAAGATCAATTAACTCAGCAACGTAAACTTGAAAAAGAAATTAAAGCGCTTAAAGACAGTCTTAAAAATATTGAGTTTAAAGAAAAAGAATTTTCTCAAGAGCTTTTAACTATAGAAACTAATATCCGCGAGGAAGAAGAGAAATACCAAGCTGTACAGAATAAGATTCGCTCGAAAAGTAGCAGCAGTAATCTTAGTACTCAAGGTGTAATTGAAGCGCAGGATAAGTCAAACAAACTTAAAGAAGAAAGAAGTGTATTTGAGAATGAAAAAGCAAGGCTAGAAGAGCAGGTCAAGCTCATCAACGAAGACTTGGCTAAGCATAAAACTGATGCAGAGAAAGCTCTAGAGCGCTTGGAAGAGTTGCGCCGCAAATCTGGTGGTGGAATGGATTTGGATGCTTTGCGCGAGCAGATTGGTTTTCAGATGAAAACTCTTGAGAATCTCAAGGAAGAGCAAAAGCAAACTCGTGAAGAATTAATTAACCAAGAACGTAAATTGCGTGCAGTGCAAAGCAAAATCGACCAACTTGAAGGTCAGGAGCAAGCTGAAGGTGCTGCTGGTTTCGGTAGAGCTGTTGAGATGGTGCTCAAGATGGACGGGGTGCATGGAACTCTAGTTCAGTTGGGATCAGTAGATTCTAAGTATCAAGTAGCGGTAGAAACTGCTGCTGGTGCTCGCTTGAGAGCCGTAGTGGTTGATGATGACTATGTTGCCCAGGAATGTATAGAAGCCTTGCGCGAAAATAAAGCAGGCAGAGCTACTTTTTTACCACTCAATAAACTTAAAGAAGCACGCAGCTATCCACTACCACAAGATAGCGGCGTTATAGGTTGGGCTTTAGATCTAATTGAATATCAAGATCAATATAAAGATGCTTTTGCTTATGCTTTCGCTGACACCTTAGTAGTGAAGAATATAGAAGTTGCGCGTCGTATGATTGGTCGCTACCGCATGGTGACGATGCAAGGTGATCTAGTTGAGCGCAGCGGTGCGATGACTGGGGGTGCTGCGGTTAAATCTAATATTCACTTCGGCACTAGTACTGATAATCAATTTAAGCGCCTAAATGAAGAGAAATTAGAACTAGAAAACTTCGTCGCTCAGTTAACCAGAGAACAGCAAGCCGCTGAAGAGCAGATAGAAGAGACTAGAGCTAAATTAGATAGACTGAAAGAACAGCTTGGTAAGCGCGAAGCAGAATCTGGTGTTTCTGGCGTGCAGATTCAAACTCTAGAAGAAGGATATGAGAAATCTAAATCAGCAGTGTCTGAAGCGAGCTGGAAAATATTTAAAGTAGAAGAACAAATGGAACTCTTGAATGATAAGCTCTTCAAGAAAGACCAAGAAATTCAAAAACAAGAATCTAAATTGCAAGAACTAGCTGCTGAAATGAAAGATAGCGGACTGGAAGCCTTGGTTAATGAGAGCCAAGAAATAGAAGTAGAAGTTAAGCGTTATAGATCTATGCTTAGTAACCTGCTTAATGAATCTAAAGGTTTAGAAGGTGAGAAAAACTTTGCGATGCAAAGTATAGATCGTATTCAAGCAGAAATTACTGAATCCGCAACTATAGTCTCTGAGTTAGAAGCCAAGAAGCCAGAAACCGAAGAGCGCATGGCTGCTATTAGAGCTGAGGTTGAGGTTATAAGTGCTGAGATCGAAGCCATACGAGTGTCATTGTCGGAGATGCAGGCTAAGCGTAATCAAGTCTCAGAGCAGCTTCTAGGTTTGGGTCAGCGCCGTGGTGAACTTAAATCATTAATAGAGTCCACGGCGATTAGAGCAGTTGAAACTAAGAAGAAACTTATTACTGTTCAAGAACATTTGGCGCAATTGCTTGAGGAACTCAAAGAGCATCCTGAATTAGAAAATATAGAATTGCCTGAAGAAGATTTAAATAAACTGCAAGCAGAGCTTACCAAAATAGAGAAAAAGATGCGCTCTATGGAACCAATTAACATGCGCGCAGTCGAAGAGTATGAAGAAGTAGCAAGACGTGAAGGGGAGATTGTAGAGAAGCAGCAATCTCTTACCGAAGAAAGACTAATGCTCATAGATAGAATTGGTAGTTATAAATCTGAGAAGAAGACAGCCTTTATGACCAGCTATGACAAGGTCAACATCGGCTTCCAAGAGATTTTCGCTGATTTATCTTTCGGTCAAGGTCAATTAATATTAGAAGACCCTGAAGAAGTATTTAATGGTGGTCTTATTATTAAAGCTCAACCGCGTGGCAAGAAAATGCAACGCCTTGAAGCGATGAGCGGTGGTGAGAAATCACTTACGGCACTTAGTTTCTTGTTCTCATTGCAGCAGTGCAACCCAGCACCATTCTATGCTTTCGATGAGGTGGATTCTGCTCTGGATGGAGTTAACGTAGATAGGCTAGCGCGTAAAATACGTCGTAATTCAGCCTCTACTCAATTTATAGTAGTAACGCACAGAAGACCGATGTTAGATCAATCGGATCGCGCGGTAGGAGTGTCCGTAGGTAAAACTGGTTTTAGTAAAGTTATCGGTGTTAAGCAGATAAGTGAGTTAGGACTTAGCGAGGGAGAGCATTTGGCGGTAGCAGTATAGTATGACAGAGATAGCCACTACTACAGCAGAAAACACTGAAGTTCATATTGATCTTGAGACTCAGCTGGCTAGGTTGGAGACTGGTGAGGCGAGCTTGGATATTTTGGTGGAGATGGCTAAGCTTGGGGAAATTGATCCTTGGGATATAGATCTTGAGAAAATTACTGATAAATATCTTAAAGCTATAACTAAGCGTAATGAAGAGCGGCATCGTGGTGATGAGACTTTGCGCGAGGCTGGACAAGCGATATTTTATGCATCAGTGCTACTCCGCATGAAGAGTGACATACTTGCTAATCAAGCTAATGATGCTTTGCGTGTTGGCAGTGATTATGATAATTTTGCTGATCTTTTAGATGAAGACTTGGAAAGTATTCGTCAGGTAAGTTTTAAGGATCTAGAGCGAGTATTACGCAAACGTAATATTAATAAGATTAAGCGTTTCCGTAAGATTACCCTTGCAGATCTTCTTGCTGCTTTGCAAGACGCTAAGCGCGAGGAAGAAGAAAGGGCAATTCGTAGAGCTCAGCAGCGTTTTAATTTTCTAGATAATTATGAGATCGTTGAGCCGGAGTTAGGCGATGATATCTCCGAGCTTACTCACTCTGAGAATCTTGAAGAGGCGATTCAACGCGCGCGCGCTTTTGTGGCTGAGTATTTGCTTGATACCCAGGGTGCAGACTTTAAAGAACTTGTAAGAGTTTTAGGCTCTTGGTCGAACGCTTTTCTTGCTATAACTTATTTATCGCACGAGCATGAAGTAGTGCTTGAGCAGCATACATTCTACGAGGATTTACATATACATGGGCCTCAGAGCTAAAATCGAAGCAATATTATTCCTGCATGCTAAGCCGCTTACTGCGCCTGATTTAGCGACGCAAGCCAACGCTGATTTAGATGATGTTAGAGCTGCTTTATCGCAGTTGGTTCAAGACTATGAGTCTCGCGAAGATAGTGGTATTGCTATTGATACTAGTGATGGCTATATGATGGTAGTAAAAGAAGACTACGAGAATCTTAGCCAAGATATTTTAGAAATAGAACTTAAGACTGGTTGCCTGCGTACTTTATCGGTTGTTGCGATGAAAGAACCGATATATCAAGCTGAACTTGTAGAGATGCGTGGTGGCGGTGCTTACGAACATATTAAAGAACTAGTTGATATGGGACTAGTTAAGAAATATAACGAGGGTCATAAGCATGTACTTAGGACTACTCCTCTATTTAAAGAATATTTCCGCCTTACTGATAATGGTATTGAACTTCAAACCGTGCTTAAGAAACACGGTGATAAAATTAAATTTACTCGTGGGGCAGAGGATAGCGAAATCGAGCCCGACGGTTCGTCATTGCAAGCCGAAGGCGAAGCAATCCATAATAATGCAGATATGGATCGCCACGCCGCTATCGCGGTTCGCGATGACAGTGACGTAGTAGCTTCGGGGGATAGCAAAATTGAGCCCGATGACTCGATTTTGTGCTCTCAACCAAAAGAAGAGCTAAGTGAATTAAAACAGCTAGCAAACCAAATCTCTGAAGAACTTAGCGAGGTTGCTGTAGAGCATGCCCTGTGATTTTTATCGCATAGTAAAAATTTGGCAAGGCTTCGATGGCTTCAGACAAATACTTGGTGGAGTGCGTAAAATTGGTGCTGATAAAATTGAACAAAGCACGATTAATACTTTTTTCCCAGGGCAAGGTCTATCTGTAAGATATATCCCACGTAAAGAGCTCTATGACTCGATTATAAAACAGCTAGAGTCACCAGATCTGCATGATTTAATGCGTGCAGAACTCGAGGGGCACAAGAGGCTATTAATGGAAGTAAAAGACGATCTTATTCTAGAGCGCTCTACTGAAGAGTTTGACTATGAGTTTATTTTTAAAGGTGCTGAACCTTCTGACTATGCCTGTAAAGGCTTCGCTAAGGCTAAAAGCAAGGTTAATCCTTATCATGCCGCTTTGCTTAGTTGGGAAGATGCTAGCGAACCGATATTTTTTTTAGCGGAGCTTGAGATTAAGCAACTTAGATTTCACATTGATTATGGTTCTGCGGGTTTTGCATTAATAGAAGAGCTAGCAGAGGGTTTCCGCTGGACTCATAGTGCTAAGTCTAATTATGCGGCTCTGAGTAGAGAAGAGTTTGGTTCGGTCATGATGTCTAGGGCTGATGGTAAGTTTGCTCTTGAACAAGGTAATCTTGCTGCCGCTCAAGCTCTTAATAGGGCCAAAGCCGTGGGACGTAATGGTAAGACTTTATTAGAGAATAACGTTGATTTGATGAAGATGTATAAGGCTGATTTAGAGAGGTTGGTTTACTAATGTTCAGCGGTAAAATCTCCGACAGACTCAAAGAACGCGCAGCGAAGATTAAGCTGATTGGTTTTGATGTTGATGGAGTGCTGACAGATGGTTCTATTTTTATAGGTGATCATGGTGAGTTTATTAAACGATTTTATGCGCTTGATGGATTAGGCATTAGATTGGCGCAAAAGTTTGAAATTGAGTGCGCGATTATTTCTGCACGTAAAAGCAATCAAACTTTAGTGCGTTTTACAGATTTAGGTGTAGAAGAGATTCACGTTGGTATCGAAGATAAACTTAGTTGCTTGCAGCAGATGGCAGAGACCAGGGGTTTAGCTTTCGATGAGATTGCTTATATTGGTGATGATAGTATTGATGTGCCAATTCTAGAGCAAGTAGGGCTAGCGGGCTGCCCGCCTAATTCACACTACTCGGTGCTTAAACATATTCACTATATTACTGAGCGTAAAGGCGGTGAAGGCGCTGCTAGAGAGTTTATAGATCTGATACTTTATTCGCAGGGGAAGATACCAGGCTAGTTTTGCTAGAATAATGCAGTATCCATGCCTGTTGCCACCGCCACCGAAAAAATCCTAATCTATGACTTTGGTTCTCAATACACTGAACTGATCACTCGTAAGATTCGTGAGATGAAAGTTTATGCTGAGGTGCTTAGTTTCGATACTCCATATTCAGTAGTGGCAGAGGATTTCACCAAAGGCATAGTCAAGGGCATTATTTTATCGGGCGGTCCTAGCAGCACTTACGACGCCGAAGCCTTTAATTGTGATCCTAAATTATTTGCAGCTGGAGTACCACTGCTAGGTATCTGCTATGGTATGCAATTGATCAGCGCGCGCATGCCTGGTGGTAAAGTTGAGCGCGGCGATAAGCATGAGTATGGTCTTGCCAAAGCCAAGCTAATTAAAGATCATCCACTAGTACGCGGACTAGGTGCCAGCTTCAAAACTTGGATGAGCCATAGAGACAAGGTTACAGCGGCTCCAGAAGGTTTTGAAGTCTTAGTGCAAACCGACAACACCCCTATTACAGCTTTTGCTAACGATAGTCTTAGAGTCTATGGGGTGCAGTATCACCCAGAAGTGAACCATACTGAATATGGTCGTGAGCTTATTTCTAATTTCGTGCTTGATATCTGTAAGGCTAAGCCTAATTGGGATATTACTAATTTCTTAGATTCTAGTATTGCTGAAATTAGAGCTAAGGTAGGTTCTGATCAAGTCTTATTAGCTTTATCAGGCGGAGTTGATAGCTCGACTATAGCGTTCTTATTGCAGAAAGCCATCGGCAATCAGTTGCATTGTATGTTTATTGATCATGGTTTGCTGCGTGAAAACGAGGGTAAAGAATTACTCGAGGAGTTTCATGGCAAACATGGCATAGATCTCACTTACGTAGATGCGCGTGAACGTTTTCTTTCTAAGCTAGTAGGAGTGAGCGACCCAGAGGCTAAGCGTAAGATTATAGGTACTGAATTTATTAGGACTTTCGAAGAAGAATCACGCAAAATAGCTAAGAATAAAGACATTAAGTTCTTAGCTCAAGGCACTCTTTATTCTGATGTGATTGAATCTGCTGGTGTGCGCATAGATCCTAAAACTGGCAAGCGAGTAGCAGCGGTAATCAAATCTCACCATAATGTTGGCGGCTTGCCTGAGGATATTAAATTCGAGCTTATAGAACCAGTGCGTACGCTATTTAAAGATGAAGTTAGAGCGCTAGCGCGCGAACTTGGAGTACCTGAGCGTATAGTGCGCAAGCATCCTTTTCCAGGTCCTGGTTTAGCGATTAGAGTGCTTGGTGAGATTACTGAAGATAGACTTGCTATAGCGCGTCACGCGGATTTAATTATGCGCGAGGAGCTGGATAAGTTCGGGCTCTATGATGCAGTCTGGCAGGCGCTTATAGTCTTACTGCCGATACGATCAGTTGGTGTTATGGGTGACTCGCGCACCTATGGTAACCCTGCGGTGTTTAGAGCAGTAACTAGTGAAGATGCGATGACAGCGGATTGGGCTAAGCTGCCGCATGAGTTTCTTGAGTCACTGAGCACTCGAATAGTTAATGAAGTTCCAGAGATCACTAGGCTTGTCTACGACATTACCAGTAAACCTCCCGGCACTATCGAATGGGAGTAATATGGTAGAAAACATAACTAGTACTAGTAATCAATTGGTGAAGTTCGCACGCACGCTTCACGACAAGCGTAATCGCCAAGAAACTGGTTTATGTTTATTGGAAGGTGAGACTCTGATTCGTGATGCTTACGATGCTGGCGTACAAATCAAACAAATCTTCACCACTAAGCCTGAAGCCTTCACAGAGCTGATGCCTGCCGAGATCTATCAAGTGGGCGGCAAGCTACTAGAGTATATGGCTACCACTAATAGTGCGCCGCAAGCTATTGCTATCGCTAAGCCTCAACCTATAGATAGTCCTAGTGAGATTAATTTTGCTATTTACTTAGAGGCTATTCAAGATCCTGGTAATCTTGGTTCTATTATTAGAACAGCGTTCGCGGCAGGAGCAGATATTGTTTATCTAAGCGAAGGTTCTGCTGATATTTACAATCCTAAAGTTATTAGAGCATCTGCTGGGGCGGTGTTTAGAGGGATTATCGAAGTTGCTGAACTTAGTAAACTAAAATTCAACAGAGTTATAGCTACAAGCAGTGTTAAATCTGGAGCTAAGGATTATACTAAGCTCAAAATTAATCCTACAGATAAAGTCTTATTATTGATGGGTAGCGAAGGTAATGGGCTTAGTGATACTAGTATTCAAGCGGCTACAGATTTAGTGCAAATTCCCATGGCTACTGGTATAGAGAGCCTTAACGTACTAGCGGCAACCTCAGTCTTACTCTTTAAAATTAAGGAGCTAAATGAAACTAGAACAGTACATAGCTCTTGATATTGGTAAAACCAAAACCGGCATTGCTAAGGCTGATCCACTTGGTATAGTTTGTAAGCCATTGAAGACAGTTCTGACTGTCGATCTTCATGATGCTTTGCGTCAACTATTAGAGGATTATGAGATCAGCAAACTTATAATCGGCTTGCCGACTCATATGCATGGGGGTGAAGCTGAGCAAGCTCAGCATGTGCGCAGCGTGGTGGATAATATATTATCCGCAAATATATTATCCAAGGATAATACAGAGATAATATTTGAAGACGAGAAACTCAGTTCAGAAGCGGCGACTCAAGAGCTTAAAGAGCAGGGGATAAGAATTAACAAGGATAATAAAAG
>CAYUFH010000026.1:11728-16824 GCA_964444015.1 uncultured Gammaproteobacteria bacterium
AAGCTCACCTAGCTATATCTCCTAGTCTAATAGTGCTAAAAACCCCTCTGAAATCAGTCAAATAGCGCAGCAGTCAAAGGCAAGATACTGCTCATAAAGTATATAGCGAGCTCTCAACTATGGATCTTTTCGCTAATACATCAGTACCAAGCCTACATATTGCTTTGCGTGGCCTCGGCGAACGCGAAGCTAGTATTGGTAGCAATCTATCCAATGTGAGCGTGCCAAGTTATAAGGCGCGACATACTAGTTTTGAAGGTGATTTACAGCAAGCATTAGAAGCTCAGCGCAAACAAATATCTCCACTAGTCACTACTCACGAAAAGCATTTACAAGTCGGAGTAACCAATTTAAGTGATGTTCAAGTAGAAACAGAAGCAGATATAGAAACAGAAATCCATTCAGCAGGTAATAACGTCGACATTGATGCTGAGATGGTTAGTTTGGCGCGTACTGGTTTGCAGTATCGAGCGATAACACAAATCACACGCAGGCAAATGGATGAATTAAGGTCAGTAATTAGGGGTGGAGTCTAAGGAGCATAAATTATGTCAATGGATCCACTAAACATAGCTGGTAGCGCACTTACTTCTGAGAGATTAAGAATGGACGTTATCTCAGCAAATATTGCAAACATCAATACTACTCGCAATCATCTTGGACAAGTACAACCTTATCAACGTAAAATTGCGATTTTTAAAACTATTTTAGATCAAGCTGAAGGCAAGATCCAAGGCGTGACGGTCGATCATGTCATGAATGACACAGCTCCTATGCGCTATGTCTATGATCCAAGCCATCCAGATGCAAACGGTGAAGGCTACGTAGTCTACCCTAATGTCTCTGTTGAGCGTGAGATGGTGGATATGGCTACTGCTAAAGCAGCCTATGAAGCTAATGTTACGGCAATTCAAACATATAAAACTATGTTTGATTCAGCTCTAGATATTTAAGGAATATTTTTATGGAATTAGATCCAGTACAATTCAAAACTACTCCATTCGCTAAGCCAGTGTTTAAGATTGGCGCAGAATACACTGAAGGTGGAGAAGGTTCTACGCCTTCTGCTTTTTCAGCGGCATTGAATCATGCACTGAGTAGTCTGAATGATGTTCAAAGACATTCTCGTATCGGTATGGAAGATTTCGCTGCTGGTGGAGATATAGAAGTTCACGAAGTGATGATGGGTATTGAGAAGGCTGATCTAAGTATGAATCTTGCTTTGCAAGTACGCAATAAGGTTTTAGAGGCTTACAGTGACATTATTAGGATGCAAATTTAATCGAGGTAAATTATTATGGCTGAATTACAAACAATAGAAACTCCAGAAATCAAAACAGCACAGCAAGCTAGTGCTAGCGCTGCTAGGGAGCGTAATGATGATGGGCAAATGGCAACAGCCGCGCCTAAATTACCGTTCGCGATGCCTAAACCTAAGCGTGGGGTGATGATAGCCATGATATTTGCGGCTGTCATAGGACTTGGCTTAATAGCTTTGTCTTTCGTTAAACCTAAATATCAAGTGCTTTACACTGGTTTAGATCAGTCTGATGCTGCTGCGATAAGTTCGTATTTGCAGAAAAATAAAGTTGAATTCAAAATTTCAGAAAATGGTGAAGTTATTAGTGTACTGAATGTATCAGTGCCGAAACTAAGACTAGAACTGGCTTCTAAAGGTATGCCACGTGGTAATGGTGTTGGTTTTGAGATTTTCGATAAGACTAATCTTACTGTTACTGATTTTAGCCAGAAGCTCAACTATGTAAGAGCGTTAGAGGGCGAACTCTCTCGTACTATTACTTCTCTAGATACAGTTAAAAGCGCTAAGGTGCATTTAGCTCTGGCGAAGAAAAGTATCTTTAAAGAGCAGCAAGAAAAGTCTACTGCCAGTGTCATTATTACTAGTGCACCTAATCAGGAATTGACTATGGATCAGGTCAAAGGTATTAGACACTTAGTAGCAAGTGCTGTTCCTGATTTGGATCCAATGGACGTACAGATTACAGACTCTAGCGGTAAGTCGCTAGTCTCTATGCTAGACGATGAAGAATCTATACAATCTCAGCAAATGGCACGCAATGAAGACAAAATCAAACTCTATGAAAAGGATTTAGAGCGCAATTTACATACTATGTTACTGCCTATTCTTGGTGATCAAAACGTTTTGGTTAATGTTAAAGCCGAGATGAATTTTGATGAAGCTGAAATGGATGTAGAGCTATTCAGCCCTACTACTGCTGATGGCACTAAGGCTGAGCCAGTAGTACGCAGCGAAAAAGTCATTAGTGAAAAATATAGCAAGGGTAATAGCGCGCCAGGAGGAGCTCCGGGAGCTCAGAGTAATGTGCCTAGTTTCTTGGGTGCTAGTAAAAATACTAATGCTGATAAAGATTATCAAAAAGATGATGCTACTCGTAACTATGAGGTTAGTAGATCAGTAGAACACATCAAAAAAGCTACTGGTATTCTTAAGCGTGTTTCAGTGGCTGTCGTCGTCAATAAAGATCTTAGTCCTTCTGAGCGTGCGACTCTTAGAGAGACGGTAGTGGTGGCTGCTGGACTTAATCTGGAACGTGGTGATCAAGTGGCGATAACTGGTATTAGATTCTCGTCAGCTCCGCACTTAGATAGAGAGCATAAGCGTCAAGCTAAGGCTGAAGAAGATACAATGCGCAGCGCTATGATTAAAAAATATGTTGCTCTAGCATTCTCTATTTTTATAGCGTTAATAGCAGTTGGTTTACTATTGATGTCACTTAAAGCACCAATAGATACCAATCAAGCTCGCAAGCTTGAGGAGCTACTCTCTGAAGAAGAGATACCACTATTAACTTCTATTAATGAGAAGCTTAAAGAAGCTGAGGAAGCCTTTCATCGTAAATTATCTACTGATGGTAAGCCGACTCTATCACAAATGAAAAAAGAACTATCTAAGCTCTCGTATGAAGAGCCAGAGAAGATAGCTAGAGGTCTTAAGACATATCTGCAAGAGGTTTAATGAAAGTACAATCTAACATTATTAAAAATGGTCTTAAACAGTTTACCAGCAAGGTTTTAGTGGGTGGTTCGGATTATAGCGATCTGCCTTCTAAAGCTAAATACATGAGAGAACTAGTAGAAGAAGCTACTGAAGATGCTGAAAAGCAAGCTCATGAAATTGTTAGTGAGGCTGAGCTGAAAGCTTCTGAAATGCTTGCTGCTGCTAAAGCCAAAGTTGAATCTATTGAAGCAGAGGCTTACCAAAAAGCATATGAAGCTGGCTTCCAAGCGGGATCAGAAGCTGGAATGACTGAATCTACGGCTAAAGCTGATGAGATTTTTAGTGAGATGATGCGTGGTATTGGTGAGATGCTCCAAGAGCTAGAGCGCTTGCGTACAGAGACTTTGGCGCGCGAGGAAGAGCGCACAGTGAAGTTTCTTGCTATGCTAGCACGTAAACTCATACAGCGCGATCTTAGCTATGATCCTAATACTTTTTATGAATTGATTAAACAAGCGATTGCAAGATTGGATAATAAAGTTGATGTGACTATTCATCTCAATCCACAAAGTGCAGTTAAACTTAATGAACTTAAATCTAAACTAATGGCTGAGAATCCTGGTTTGACTACTTTTAATATAGTTGGCGAAGAGAAGCTTGCTGCTGGTGATGTAATTTTAGAGAGCGGGCAAGAAAGACAAGATTTAAGGATAGATAGTCAGGTAGATGAACTGATTAAAACATTATTATAATGGCACTTGATTTCACTAGCCTTGAAGCAAAAATCAATGCTCGTGAGAGTTTCAGCCGTTGTTTAGGTAGGGTTACTAAAATAGTTGGTTTGATTATTGAAGCTGATGGTTTGCACGCGCAAATGGGTGAGCTTTGTTATATTGATACCGGGCTTCAACCGTTAAAAGCAGAAGTTGTTGGTTTCCGTGATGGCATGACTATGTTAATGCCACTTGGTGAGATGACTGATATTCGCATGGGTGCAGAAGTAACACCGAGCGGCAAGCAAGTATCTATTAAGGTAGGACCGCAGTTGTTAGGTAGAGTAATAGATCCTTTTGGTCAAATGCTTGATGATAAAGAAGCACCGATGCTAACAGATGAAGTAACCCAATGGTCGGCTGCTCCGCACCCACTTAAGCGTGCTCGTATTACTAAGCCTATTCATTTTGGTGTTAGAGCTTTAGATGGTTTCCTTACTTGTGGCATGGGACAACGTTTAGGTATTTTCTCAGGTTCTGGTGTTGGCAAAAGTACACTTCAAGGTATGCTAGCTCGCAATTCTGATGCGGATTTGAACGTGATTGCACTAATTGGTGAGCGTGGCCGAGAGGTTAGGGAATTTATCGAGGATAGCCTAGGAGCAGAAGGACTTAAAAAATCTATAGTTATAGTTGCTACTGGTGATCAGCCTAATCTCCTGAAAGTTAAAGCGGCTTTATTTGCGCATTCTATTGCTGAATATTTTCGTGATACACATGGCAAGAATGTTCTACTGATGCTTGATAGCGTTACTCGCATCGCGCTAGCTCAGCGTGAAATAGGACTAGCAGTAGGTGAGCCACCTGCAACTCGCGGTTATACTCCTAGTGTCTTTGCGCTATTGCCTAAGCTGCTAGAGCGTTCTGGTACTAGTGATAAAGGTACTATTACGGCAATTTATACAGTTCTAGTTGAGGGGGATGATCTTAATGAACCAGTCAGTGATATAGTGCGCGGGGTTTTAGATGGTCACGTGGTGCTGACGCGCGAGCTTGCTGAGCGTAATCACTTCCCAGCGATAGATCTACTAGCCTCTGTAAGCAGGGTAATGCCACAAATAGTCGAGCCTAATCATCGTGAGATAGCTTCTAAAATAAAATCAATGCTAGCGACTTATCGTGAGGCTCAAGATCTAATTAATATAGGTGCTTATCACCAGGGCTCAAACCCTGAGATAGATAAAGCGATTAAGGCTTACCCAAAAATCATTCAATTACTGAAGCAGGATGTTGATGACACTACTGATTATAATGATTTGATGACTAAGATGATTAGGGTTATTTCGTAGCAGCCCAAGCTTTAACCATAGGTACTTTAGCGTCAAGAAACTTCATAAAGCCAC
>CAYUFH010000027.1:0-16127 GCA_964444015.1 uncultured Gammaproteobacteria bacterium
GCATCCTGAGCTTGAGCATCTACTCCTGGAACGAATGTACTGGCAATTGCGGCACCAGTAACGGCAGCTACTTTTGCTTGTTTGGCCACTCGAGCAACCGCTCCCTTAACTCTCTCTACTGCCCCGTTTACCGCTGCTAATTTCATAATGCTTATTATTTTAAAGCATCTGAGGGTTAAATGTCAATACTTATAATAAAATTATAACTTAGGGCTTTGCAAGTGCGGCGGCGGCTTTAGCTGCTGCAAGCTTCTCTCTGAACGGCTTAAATATCCCCTTAATCTCATTAAATAAAGTTAAATTGTCTGCCATTAAGAGTTGATAACTAGCGCCATCCTTCTCTAAAACAAAAGCCGTTTCTGCTCCTGCTGGTCCCTTTTTCCTTTCGACTTCAACCTCTCTACAGAACACAGTTGCAAAGACATTACCGCTAGCATCACCAATTATTATCTGCTCATCCCACTGACCTGGATTTTTTGGGTGGTGAGCAACTTTCCCTCTGGTATCAGAGAAATTCGCTCCCAAATATTCAGCCAAGATTCTACGCATAGAATCTGCTTGACTAGCTCCTCCTCCAGTCGTGCTAAATGGACTACCACCGCTTGCTAATAATACTCTGATCACCCGCGAAATCTTAACACAAAATAAACATCAATTCAAGGTATTACCAGAACAAATCAAGTAAAACACTAAATTGCTAGGATTATAAGTTCAGGAAATGGCAAAAACACTATTCGATAAAGTATGGGACTCGCACACTGTTGAGGCTTTACCCGGCGGCAACTATCTAGTATTCATGGATAGAATAGTCGCGCATGAAATTACCACACCGCAAGGCGCTATACAGATAGATGAAGAGTTCGGCGGCAGGATTTTCGATGCTAATCGCATACTAGCTATTAACGATCACGTTGCTCCAGCCAAAGACACGGCGACTGCTATTCAAGCAGATGTCTTGCGCAAATGGGCACGCAAACATAATATTAGACATTTCGATATTGGTGAAAATGGTATCTGCCACATCGTAGCTCCTGAGCGCGGTTACGTGCAGCCAGGCATGACGCTTTGTTGTGGTGATTCGCATACTTGCACCAATGGAGCTTTCGCTTGTTTCGCACTAGGCATCGGTACTACAGCTAACGCTGGCGCGATGTTATCACAATGCCTACTATTGAAGAAACCAAAAGTAATGCGCATCAATGTTACAGGCAAGCGCAAACCCGGTGTCTACGCTAAAGACATCATCCTAGCGATTATCAATAAAATTAGTTTTAGAGGTGGTACTGGTTATGTACTTGAGTACACTGGTGAAGCCATGCGTGATCTAGATATGGAAGAGCGCATGACTATCTGCAATATGGCGATAGAAGCTGGCGCTACTAGTGGCATGATCGAAGCTGATGAAGTAACTTTCGAGTATTTGCGTAATCGCGAGCAGATTCCTAAAGACAGTAAAGAGTTCGATGCTCTAGTAAAAACTTGGTCACAATACAAAGCTGACCCTGGTGCCAAGTATGATGCTGAAGTAGAGTTAGATGTTTCTAGCTTAGAGCCAATGGTAACTTGGGGCATTAACCCTGGAGAAGCAGTCAGCACCCGCGGTTCAATACCTAGTGATGCTGACACTAAAGCACTAGAATATATGGGTTTCTCGACTGGTACTCGCGTTGCTGATTTAGAATTGGATCAAGCTTTCATCGGTAGTTGTACTAATGCGCGTATCAGTGATTTGCGCATCGCCGCTGAAATTCTACGTGGACATAAAGTAAGTATCCCAACCATCATTACCCCAGGCTCTCAAGAAGTTAAACGTCAAGCAGAGCGCGAAGGTTTGCATGATGTGTTCCAGGATGCTGGTGCACTTTGGACTCATGCTAGTTGCGGACCTTGTCTTGGTATGAGTATGGGTGTGGTTGCTCCTGGTAATCGTTGTATCTCTAGTACTAACCGTAACTTCCCTGGGCGCATGGGCACTGGATCACGCGCGCACCTAGCTAGCCCAGCGACTGTAGCAGCGTCAGCGATCTACGGCAAGATTATTAGTGCCAATGATTTAGCAGCGTTAAGCTCATCACAAGTTGCTGCCTAGTCATTACACCGTCGCAATGGATTGCTTCGTTGCGCTCGCAATGACAGGGCAAAAGTTAGCAATGACCGACATAAACAAAAAATGAAAACAACAGTATCCAGACTCAAAAATAAAAACGGACTCAGAGGTATCATCAATATCCCTGGTGATAAATCTGTTTCGCATCGCTCAGTAATGTTCGGCAGTATCGCTGAAGGTATAACTGAGGTTAGTAATTTTTTGACTGGCGAAGATTGTATCTGTACTCGCCGTGCTTTCGAGGCGCTGGGCGTGAAGATTGAAAGCCCCTCAGAGACTAGCTTGCGTATCTATGGGCGCGGTTTCAGCGCACTCACCACTCCTAGCACTGAAATATATCTTGGCAATTCTGGAACTGGCATGCGCTTGCTTACTGGATTATTCGCTGGTTTGCCGTTCAGCACCACACTCACTGGAGATCATTCACTTAGTGGTCGCCCGATGAGAAGAGTAATAGATCCTCTATCGATGATGGGTGCGATAATTGAGAGCAACGACGGCCGCGCACCTCTAACTATAATTCCAAGTAAACTACACGGTATTAGTTATCACTCACCAGTAGCCTCAGCACAAGTCAAATCTGCTATCTTGCTGGCTGGACTTAATGCTGAAGGCACTACTACGGTTACTGAAGATCATCTTTCACGCAACCATACAGAACTTATGCTTGAAGCCTTTGGTACAAACTTACGTTACAACTTCAGTAATGATATTGCAACATTGACTCAGGTTCACCATCAACCTGTTGGTTTTAGCGTTGCTATGGATGGTCGCGCCCAACTTCAAGGACAAAAATTTATAATCCCTAGTGATATTTCTAGCGCTGCTTTCTTCTTAGTGGCAGCAGCAATAGTACCTGGCTCTGAACTAAAACTACCTGGTGTTGGCATTAATTCTACTCGCACCGGCATTATCGATGTACTTAAAGCTATGGGCGCAGATATTGTTGTGGACAATAAAAGACTAGAAGGTCGGGAACCGGTCGCTGATATCACCGTGCGTTACTCAGAATTGCGCGCAACAACTATAGAAGGCGATATTATTCCTAGACTAATAGATGAGATCCCTGTGATCGCTGTCTTAGCAGCGCAAGCGCGCGGTACTACCGTTATACGCAACGCTGAAGAACTTAAAGTCAAAGAATCTAATCGCATCACTAGCACTGTTAATATGATGCAAGTCTTAGGTGCACGCATCACCGCTACTGATGACGGCATGATTATAGAAGGTAATGCTGGAGAGCCTTTCAGCCAAGGCGGCACTATAGATAGTAAAGGTGATCATCGCATCGCCATGAGCTCAGCTGTAGCAGCTTTGCATGCATTAGCTGATATAGAAATATTAGAAACTGAGTTCGTGAATACTTCATTCCCAGGATTCTTTAGTAAGTTGCCGCAAGAGGTTTTAGTTTAAAGCTGGCTTAGTATTAGCTGGTAGCTTAGCTTCTACCGCTGCTGCGATAGGAGCTTGGGCTATAACTTTTTGCAATTGGGTAACTACGTGCGATACTTCAGGTTTAGAAATACCCGATGCCTCAACTGCTTCTAAAGCCGCTTGAGCAAGCTCAGCACGAAGCTTAGCTCTAGGTACTGCTTGAGAGCCGGAGAAAGACTCTGTTGCAGACAAAGCGTTAGTAGCCATAGTATGAATTACCGTTAAAGCTTCTGCTCTAGTGGCTTCAGATTTTAAGGCAGGACCGATTAATGATTTGACTTCTGAAACTTGAATACGTGGCAGATTCCATGATCTTTCAATAAGACGTGCTATCGCTTTTAGCGCAACTAAAGGTTCTGCTTGTGCTACTTGCAAGAAAGATGTTTTAGCAGCACTAGACAATTCTATTTTCCTCTGCATCGACATTAGGGTTGAAGTATTATTAGAGAAATATCTCTCTCCTTCTTCTCTAGATGCTTCATGCAATCTTCTAGTAGCTCTAACGCGGCTGGTTTCAGGAAGACTGCTAGCAAGAGCAATATCAGTTAAAGCTTTAAGGCTTGCTGCAACTAAAGATATAGGATTATGAGCATTAGTTGCGACTGCCGCAACAGCTCCTACAACAGCACGCTCAAATTGAGCCCTTGGTGCTTTGTTTTCAGCACTTGGAGCGCCAAATAATTTATCTAATGTTTCAGTTGTTAAAAGTTGTAAAGGTTGAGTGAAAGCTGGTAATTGAGCAGCAATATGATTTTCTCTAAGTTCAACTTGTGCCGCTTGAATGACAGCTTGATTAATAATTTCAGTGTCATTTAATTTAGCAAGAGCTTCTGCTGTTGGTCTTCCTGTGGTGTGAGTACTAGTAAGTTCAGCGGGTTTGGTAACTGTTGCTGCTGCGCTTGTTGCTGTCGTTGTTTGAGTACCACTCGCGCCTGCTAACTGAATTGCTGGAGGCTGCTGTTGTGCTACCGGCCCGTGACCTGCTGGGGGAGCTAATCTATTTACTGCTGCTACTTCTGCTGTACTCATAATATAATTATCCTGAGTATTATCCTCTCATGGTCCCAGGAGAAATGTCAATATACTTTGGTGTATTAACTAAATTTCATTTAGAATGTAGCTAGTGAACCCTAATTTAGCCCTATCCCTAAGCAATTTCGCCGCCGCCGCTGAGCAACGCGGAGAATTACTAGTAATAGTAGGCGGCTACCTTAGAGATTTAGTAATTAGTAATAAAGTAGGCAGGGATATAGACCTGCTCTACACCGGTGATGCTATTGATTTTGCGATGCAAATGAGCCGGCAGAGCAGTGAACTATATCATCATGGTGATATAAGTATTCCCTCAATTAAGGTGCGTGAGATTTTTGAACCTTTTCGCACAGTGAAGATAGAGATAGCTGGACTTGAAGAATACGATATAGAACTGGCTAGTGCGCGCACTGAGACTTATGCGGTTCCAGCAAGTTTTCCGACAGTGAAGCTTTGTGATCAGCTAGATCGCCTGGAACGCATACGCCAAGATCTGCCGCGCAGAGACTTTACGGTAAATGCACTAATCGCAACTTTGCGCGCCAGAGATTTAGAGCGGATACAACCACTTAAGGCTAGCGAATTGCATCAGAAAAATGACCTGACTATTATAGATTTGGTGGATGCTTACCAAGACATAGAACGTAAAGAAATTCGCATTTTCCACGATAATAGTTTTATTGATGATCCAACTAGAATATATAGAGCGGTGAGATTTGCTGCTAAACTAGGATTTAAGTTTAACACTAATACTTACGAGGTAATGCGCGCAGCCTGTAGAGATGCAAGGTTCAGTGAGTGGCAAGACAGGCGGCGCAATCGTTTCAATATAGAACTAGATCATATAGAAAGTCTAGAAACCGCGCAAACTAAAATCGCTAAAACTCTCCTTGAGGAACTTCTTCAAGCCAGCGGAAACTCTCTTGAATAGATTTATTAGTTAATTCTTGATTAGATATAGGTCCAACCATTTTAAAACTAAAGTAACGCTTGCTCTTATCACCAGATTTAAAGAGCGATAGAGCATTGCCTAAACTAATTGGACCGATACCAACTTTATCTAATAAAGATTTTTCATGCTTAGGTATAAGCCCCATACCATCTATATCTAAGTAATCAGTATTGTAATCAGCTTTACCTTTAAGTAGCATCTCCATTTGTGGTGCTTTAAGTAGTAGACGCTTAGTGCTCATTACACCTAAGTTATAATCCATCGCAAAAATAATATAATCGAAGAGCCCACCTTGATAATTAATCAATGATTGTGCAACGTTATTAAGATCAAAACTCATAACACCATTTACAGCAGACAGTAGTCTCTGCATAGATTTGAGCTGAGACAATTTACCATTTTTTACCATCACTTCAGCAGTACCAATCAAATTATAGAAAATATCGTCTTGCTCTATACCCTTAGTTTTGCCGACAAAATTAATATCAACTAAACCCTCAGGCACTTCAGCGCCTAAACCCCATAGACCTTGAGCAACATCATGAGCAGGCAAACTCTGTCCCTTAATCGTGAAGGTAGATGCCAGGTTTTCATAGACTAGCTTAAATTCACTCTCAACAGAACCCTGTCCTATATTAGCTTTGATGTTACGAGTTGTAATTGATGTTCCATTAGAACTCATCTCTAAACTTAATTTAGTAAAAGGCACTGTATTCCAATCACCAGCTGCAGCACGAATTCTTGTCTCTAGGGGCTGATTAGATACTGAAAATAATTTAACGACAATAGTATTAGCGTTCAAATCGCCAATCCCGAACTTCGCGATCGTTGCATCATTAAAATTAAAATCACAGTTTGTTTGCTGAGTAATTGAACTGCCATGAGTCACACAATTAAACTTGCCATCACCATAACGAATAGCAAAAGGTCTTAAAGTAAAAATATGCGCCCCAATATACCCCAAATGTGTTTCAAGTGGCTTAGTTTCAAATTTAGTGTAATAACTTATAGCTTTCGGGTCACGATAATCTTTAATATTGAAGATGCCATTTAAAACAGCTGGGTTAGGGTCACTTGCACCAGGCTTATAAACCAATAATTCAGCATGCTCAGAATTGATCAGCTCAGGAGTAACAACAAACTTAACTTTAAGTATGCTCTTATAACTAGGATCTATATCCAACCATCCAAAATAGTTAAATTTATCCAAAGCACTAATTTCTGCTTCTGTTTCAATATTGGTCTTGGTTCTATTACCGCTTAAATTGAGTTTAACTGGCATGCGTCCCTTAAAAGTACAATAACGATTAATTACTTTGGGAAATAAAGGTGTGAGTTCTGGCATAAAAAAATCACCATTGACCTTCATTTGATATTCAAGTTTGCGAGCTGCTGTTTTATTGATAAATAAATTTTTGATTTTGCCACTTGCTTTAAAATTACTAGCACCATATAAACCAGATAAAGAATTAATGGTCAGGGTACGATCAGGAGCAATTACCGCAGTACCGCTAGCTTCTCTAAACGGCGTGATCAAAGGATCATACTGGAAATTAAGCTGGGTGAAACTAACCTTGCCGACAGCACCAACACTATCTATGTGCAAGTTTGCATTAATGATGCCATCAAAAATTTCAAAATCAGCAAAGCGTAATTTATCAGAACTCGTCTCATCCGGGGTTTTGATCTGAATAAAAGTATCAATAATACTTTTGGCTTTACTAAGCTCTAATTTATCAGCGATGAAATCCAGGTCTGGAAGCCATATCGGCGCACCATTATCAGTACTTTGTTTAAGCCTTCCATTCAAGGCACATCTACCTTCACCAACAGCAAAAACTAAATTATTAATCTTAAGTCCTTCCTGCAAGAAAACAAGTTGTCCATTAACTCGATTAAAATCATTGAGGCTAATATTATTAAGATCAAAATTACCCAACAAGCGATAATAACGTTTTGTTGACTGGCTTTGCTGGGGCACATCTCTAATATCTAACATGAGCTCAGACACAATACCTGAAGCTGATTTAATGTAACGATCTAATGCAAATAAAGTAAGGAATCTGGATTGAACTAATTTCGCCAAATCTAATTTAGGTAAAGCTACCTTAAGAGCGATTTTGGCTTTACTAGGATCAGGATCTAGACCTAAAGTGCCTGCTGCTTCGAAATAATCCCCACCAAAGTAACCAGTCAGCTTAGTTAATTCCCATTTATCATTTTTAAGATCAACAGTAGCAAAAACATTATCAAGAGCAACAGGATAATCTGGATGAAAAATATTTACTTTTGCTAATTGTGCCTCACCAATAACTTTAATGTCTTTATTGGGAGCTGGTCTTGTCACACGCAAGTCCAAAGCCGCTAGGCCACTAAGTTCCAGCCTACGTATCATGTCCTGATAAACAGTCGCGTAAGGCAGATCCAATATTAAGGCTTTAAGCTGAGTAAGAGTTATGCCTTTACTCTGAAGCGCAAAATCAAAAGCCAAGTCTCTAGTTATCCATCCTGAAAGAATTAAGCTGGCATAGTTAAGTGGAATAATTAGTTTAGGGACTATAGTCTTCTCTTCTTGAACGGAAAAATCAGCAGCAATGGTCTTAGGCTCAGTAGAACCTGGATAATATGTAAGAGCACCTCGAGAATCAACTAATTGAATATCTGCTTTAAATTCAGGCTTATTAACTGTCCCACGTGCAATAAGTTTAGCTACCGTATATTCTTGTGGATGAATAATACGTAATTTAGATGCCATTAGTTGAGCAGCTCGAGGATATTGTTCAAGACCTTTTACTGGATACTGAGCGAAAGACCGTGCATAAACATCTAGCCACGCAGGGAGATTAAACCTTGCAGTAACCAACTGCCAGTTCATATAAGTCTCACCTCTAGTAGTTTTGAAGTCACCATAAATCTTACTAGAGAAATTGAGGCTGTCTTTATGTAAGGCAAGTTCAGCATCTAATTTAAGCAGCTTGGCACCAAAATAACCCCACTTCCCCTTAAGACTTAGCTTGCCTAAACGAGAGATAAGAGCAATTTGATCCTGATCAAAACCTGCGATATGCAATATCGGAGCAAAATCTTCTGGAGTAATATTCTCAATATCAAAACTTAGATCAAAATGTTGGCGCAAAATATGCTCAAGAGACCCTGTTGCCATTGAACCTTGCAAAGAAGCATGATTATTCAAGCTAGTCTTACCGCTATCTATATCTACTGTATAAACTCGCTTAAGACCTTGCTTCGCCCAAATTACCTTCATATCCGAGTATGCAATTTTACGATCGGGATAGAGAGCATCTCTAATTTCTATGTCTAACCTTGGTAGCTGAGCTTGTTCTATTTGAATTGGTTTTTGCTTATCGCGACTACGGAATATTTTTTGATAGTTCCATCTGCCCTCTAAATCTCTTTCAAGGTAAAGTTTGCTGTAAGCTGCAGCCAATAAATGATAATTTTTGAGTGGATTGAAACTAAATAAGTTATGCCATCTTAATACCACTATGGGCTTGTCAGCCTCCAAAAAAAGATTCCCAGCAGCATCTACTATGCTTAAGTGTTCGGCAGCTAAACTGAGCCTAGAATTAGCAAGACTCCAACGAAACTTAGTAAGAATAATATTGCCATCTATTTTACTTTCAGCAAAACCAACTATTATCGTTTCAAGGTCAAGTTTTTTATATTTGACAAAATATAAATAAGAACTCAGAGCAAGTGCCAGTAAAGCTACTAAAGCTATCAGTAAATATTTAACACGCTTAGACAACATTAATCGTTGATTAGCTCAGCAATAACCCTATTGCTAAGTAAAATGCCCCTATCAGTTAATTTTATATTAGAGTTGCCCTGCTGGTTTTCTTGTCTTTGCAGCAAAGCTAAATTAATAAATTCATTGAGTTTAGTCATATTGATGCAAGATTGGTAAGCCGGGATAAGGTCAATACCTCTTTCGAGCCTTAAGCCTAATAATATTTGCTCTCTGATACTCTCTGCTTCAGTGATACTTAGAGTCTCTTGCCTAGCAAAATCTTGAGAATAATACTCAGTTAACGACTTAGTATTTGCGTAACGCTTGCCTGCCATATAACCATGAGCTCCCACACCCAAAGCTAAATACTCATCAGCCAACCAATAAGCTAAATTATGCCGTGACTCATGACCAGGAAGCGACCAGTTACTAATTTCATAACGACTTAAGCCGGCTTTACTAAGCTTAGCCTGCGTCACTTCATACATAGTTGCAACTTCATCTTCTATCGGTAATTCTGGATGTTTGGTACTACCATAGTAAGCTCCGTAAGGAGTAGTCGGCTCTATGCTCAGTGCATAAGCAGATATATGTGGCGGATTATATTCTAGAGCTGATGCTAAAGTACTGCGCCATGATTCTAAGGTTTGCCGCGGCAAACCATATATCAGATCCAAACTCCAAGATTTAAAAGGGATACTAATAATATCTTCTATTGCTCTGCGCGTATCAGCCAAGCTATGCCCGCGCCCCAGTTTAACCAATAAATCTTCATCAAAAGTCTGAGCACCAATACTAATACGATTAATACCAACATCATAGAAATCCTGAAGACGCTCTTTATCAATAGTGCCCGGATTGGCTTCTAGAGTGATTTCTACGCCATCAGCTATATCGAAATACTCTGATAACTTGCTAATAATTATCGCGATATGCTCAGGCGGCTCCAAGCTCGGCGTACCACCACCGAAAAATATAGTATTAAGAGTATGACCCTTGATACCAGCCATACGAATATCTAATTCTTCAAGTAAACGATTTAGATATTGCTTGGTTCTACCCTTGTGCTCAGCAGGGCTAATAGCTTCAGAAGCAAAATCACAATAAGGGCATTTAGTTTTACAGAAAGGTAAGTGAATATAGGCACTAGAAACTTGTTTGGTTATAGTGCTCATAATACTAATAACTGATGTGATTTAGCATTAATATTAATTTTCTTAAGTAGCTGCATATTTAGTAAATCCACCACTCCAATATTATTGCTAGCAGCAGAGCCCACTAATATAAAAGCCCCTGTGTTACTTATACTGAGAGTAGTTGGCTCACTAATATCAGTGCCAAGATCAATACTAGTCTCTATAGCAAAAGTTAGGGGGTTAATACGAGCCAGCTTACTGCGTTTATCGGCCGCAGTACCAGCAACATAGACAGATCCTGCATGACTTAAAAGAGTAGTAGCTTCAAAGTCAAGTTCTATATTTTTATCAGTTTTACCCGTAACTATATCTAAAGCAAGCAACTTTACGGCATGATTTTTGATTCTATCGCGAGCAATAACGAAAACATCACCAGCCGCTGCCGTATAAGCAACTGGCATTAAATTATCAGCAAGCATACTAATGCGTGAGCTAATACGATAATCAAAAGTACTAACCAAAACTATTTCACTATTAGACTTAGTTGCTAGCAGCATATAGTCTGCATCACTAGCCCCAGGGTTGAGTGCTTGCAAGGCAAAAGGAGCTGCCGCCATATCTATCTCTCTAATTAACTTTAGACCATCAACCTTATATATAAGTAGTTTTGCTGGATTGAGAGTTAGTACATAGAGTAGAGTCCCATCAGCACTAAAATTAAAGTCCTTAAGCCCCTTGTAATTAGCGACCTGGAGATATTCTTCAGTAGCATAATTATCCTTGGCCTTCAGTTTATAAATAGTAGTCTTATTAAAATCAGCAATAAAAATATCCTTGCCAAACTTACGCATTGCTGTAATCAAAGAAAACTCTACGGACTTCAGCTCCTTAATTTCAGTTAGAACTTCATTAGACTTAGGAGTTGTCTTAAGTTCTACATGTTTCAGTTTGCCTTTGGCATAATCATAACTAAGTAAACTAAAACTGTTTGCTTCGTCTTCTTTAAGTCTGCGTCTAAATTCTTGCTCTCTATCACTAGCCAGCTCCACGTCAGCTAGACCTATAGGCAGATGTCCTGCTAGCATCGCTAAATCCCGCGGCAATAAGAACCCCGAGGGGATAATAAATTCCGGGATAATAATAGAGGATAATATATTATCCTGGATCTGCTGTGGATAAAAATCATAACTACGAATAGTTGAAATATTATCCTTGGCACCGGGAATAATAGGAGTATATATCCAATTATTAGAAAGTAGTAAATCACCATTAACAGATTTATAACTAAGACTTATTGCTGCATCACCGTTAGTGGCTTTAATCAGCGGGTTCGGTACTAACAGCAACCATAATTTAGATCCTGATTGTGCCAAACCATCTACTCTAAGCTCTGCTCCTAGTTCTTGTTTCACTATGCTGGCGATTTGCGGATCGATAGCGGCGCTGGTTGGCGCGAAAGACAAGAGAATAAATAGAGCTATAAGGATGGTGTTTAACATATTGATCTATGATTACAAAACTAGACTTGTTTTGAAATCGTCTAGAACAAGGCTTGCGAGTCCGAGGCAGCGGAGTGTATACAAGACATACATGGAGCATGCCGAGGACGAGCATAACGCAGTTATAGGCGATTTCGGAACAAGTCTATTATACGCTAACCAAACTTAACTTGGCACAGAGTGTAAATCTCTTGAGCGTACGGCGTCGCCACCCCGTATTCCTGCCCGCGTCTTATGAGCACACCAAGAATATCATCAAGCTCTATTGCTTTACCAGCGAGCGCGTCTTGCATCATCGAAGTTCTAAAAGATTCCCAAGCTGGGGTATTAGTGTTGTTAAAGTGCCAGCTAACCACATCATCCCGAATCATAATTCGCTGCGCGTGAGCGACCTTGCGAGTTTCTTCCATTAAACCTAATATGCTTTCGCGATGCTGAGCAATAAGAGGACCAATCTCTAACTCATATAGAGCACTTAATGGATTAAAGCCTGTATTCCAAACTAGTTTAGTCCAAAGACTTTTATAAATATCCTCTGTAGTTTTAGCGTTAATATTAGCTTTGCGCATTAATTCTGCAAGCGCTTCAGCCCTATTAAGCTTGGTATTCTCTGGCAACTCCCCAAAAGTGATTTGATCGCGACCTTTTTGTATATAACGCCCTGGGCTTAAGTTCTCAGCAGCTATATTAGTAAAACAACCTAGAACTTTCTTAGCTCCTAATACAGAAACCAGCTTCTCTTCATTCTCCACACCATTCTGCACCGACACTGCATAAGAGTCATCACCCAAATAATCTTGCAAAGCTTTAGCCACTTCAAGAGTGTCTCTAGATTTCACGCAAACTAAAACCACATCCGCAGGGCTACTCAGTTCAGCCATCGAAGCATAAACATTAATAGGAAGCTGAATCACTTCATCAAAAGGAGTTTCATCGAAATCTGAAACAGCTCTGCGAACTAGCTCAAGACCATTAGCCTGCAAAGCTGCAAGAGTCTTGCCCCGAGCAATAAAACTGATTTGATGTTCTGGGTGATTTAGGATGTGGCGAACAAGGCGGGCTCCATAAGAAGCTCCAACTGCGCCAACGCCGTAAATAACTATATGCATGCTCAGTTAATTTTAGCGCTCAATAAGGTTAAAATTACTATAATGCAGAAATTAATTACTGAGTATAAATGGCTACTAAACTCCAAGGTCGGTGCCAATACCGTTGAAGAGCTTTTAATCGCTCTCGGTTATTTTCTAGGCTTCTATATCGCCTTTAAAATCTTTCGCAAAATTATTCTTACAAGACTTAAAATCATCACCGCCAAAACTCCAGGCAAATTCGACGATGAACTAGTCAAAGTACTTGAACATATACACCCTAGATTCTATGATTTAGCGGCTTTATATTGTGCGGTTAAAACTATACATCTAACCGCACTAGAACATAAATATATAGATCTAGCTTTTATTGCGATATTTATTATCCAGTTAACTTTATCTATTCAGGAGTTATTAGGATATTTATTATCCAAATTATTAAAAGTAAATCGCAACTCCAGCGAAGAGCAAACTGCTTTCAATGGAATCTATATCCTGGTTAAGATCACGGTTTGGGCATCCAGCTTACTACTAGTACTCTCAACACTTGGAATTAATGCTAGCTCACTGGTAACCAGCTTAGGTATAGGTGGTATAGCAATAGCACTTGCCGTGCAGAATATATTAGGCGATATATTTAGTTCGTTTAGTATATATTTCGATAAGCCTTTTGCGATTGGTGATCAAATTGTTATAGGAGGTGACGCTGGCTATGTACGCAAGATCGGTCTTAAAACTACACGACTAGAAATGCTTAGTGGTGAAGAATTAATAGTAGCGAACCGTGAGTTAACTAATAGTCGCATCCAAAATTTCAAAAAAATGCAGCGCCGTCAAGTCTTGTTCAGCCTGCGCATTGCTGCTGAAACTAATACCGAACAATTAAAACTAATCCCTGAGCTAGTTACAGAGATTATTAGCAAATATGAAATTAGCAAACAAGTTAAGTTAGAGCGAGTGTTTTTTAAGCAAATCACTAGTACTCATTTGGATTATGAGATACTTTACTACCATCTTTCTAATGATTTCAATGAATATATGCGTGTGCGTGAAGAGATTAATTTACAAATACTAGAAACTCTAAGTAAAAATCAAATCAAACTTTACTTCTCTACTGCGCCCCTACCTAGCGAGGTCTAATTTCAGCTACCGCAGTCTCAAGATCAAGCGCACTTGGTCTATTGTAACTATTGATAGAGCGACGTGCGATCTCAACTGCTGCAATTGGCTCTGCGCCTTGAAGATAGCTGATCAAACCTACTCTAAGCATTTTGAAATACTGAGTTTCCTCACCTGCAATAAACTCCATGTGCTGAGCAATCGGCTGGAAAATCAAATACGAAGCATAGATACCAAGCATGGTACCAGTTAATGCTGCTGATACTTTGTGACCCAATTCTGCTGGCGGACCATCAATGTGCGCCATCGCGATAATAATACCGAGAACCGCTGCCACAATACCAACTGCAGGCATCGCATCAGCCACACGGTTAATACCACCTGGACCCAAGTGACCTTCAGCATGGTGAGCATCTAACTCACTATCCATAGCACTTTCAACATCTTCTGGTTTTGAATTATAGTTAATAACTAGTTTCAGCGAATCACAATAAAAATCAACTGCGTGATGATTACCAAGAAAACTTGGATAATTAGCAAAGATAGTACTAGAGTTAGGTTCACTAACGTCTTTCTCTAAGCTTAGCAATCCACTACGCTTAAGATTGACGAAACACTCATACATACACTTAAGACCATCCAGAAAAACCGGTTTAGTGTACTGATCACCACCGAAAGGAGCAGACATATTCTTGACTATGTGCATCAAGATTTTTTGCGGACACATCGCTAAGAAAATAGAAGACGCACCACCAATAATAATGATGTACTCTTGCCATACTGCAATAATGTTGAAGAGGTTACCACCCTCAAGAGCAAAGCCCCCAAAGATGCAGATCACACCCATTAGAATAAAACCAGCTGTTAACATTTCCTACTCTTTCACCCTTTTGTTTTACCCCTATTTATCCCTCTACATCTGCTAGTTTCGTAGGTTTGAAGCCCTGGACACCCCTGCCGTAAGTAGGCTGCTCTCCTTCGATGTTCTTTGCAAAAATTTTGATCATATGATTTATATAATTAGACGATTGTCTAAGTAAAGCCATGTTCGCCTCATTAAACTTACGGCTCTCAAGTAAAACATCTCTTAGTCGCTGAGCTGAGTTGCGTACTAGCTCTTGATCGGCAGCCGGCACAGCAGCCATAATTTCATTAACTGTAATATTGCGACCTAAACCTTGCTCTTCAAGAAAGTCATAACGTTCAGATTCTAGTTTAAGGATTTGTGCTGAAAGAACTTTTTCTTGAACAGTTACAGATTCTAAAGTCTCGAAGTCGTTCTCAATTAATGCTTGTTTCTTCTTAGCAGCAAGATCTAGATAGTTATGATAAACATCCGCTTCTTTATTCAGAATATCTGCTAGGTACTGCATTAATTATTCCTCGAGAAAATACTCCGTAAATCCACCATTAATCAAAGCTTCAGCAATATCACTTGAACTAGGTTCATCACCATTAGCAATCATTGTGCGCATAGCTTCAACCAAATCCATTCTCATGCTTTGTGCCTGCTTAACAATGTCTGTAACACCTTTAAGTGCATCTAAACTTACTGCATCAGCGGGAACTTCAGCTGCTACAGCTGCGTCCTCTAAGCCAGCTGCTTTGGCGGCTTGTTTGGCCTCGAAAGATTGCGCACCGATGCGCAGTGCTTCGGCTTGTAGAATGTCATTGGATTTTAGACGTGATATGTCCATAGAAGAGTCCCTATATATAGGGTTATGCCCGATAGGGACTCTAAAGCTATATAGGTCGAATGCTGTATTTCTTGATTAAATAGACTAGTCTTTTTGCTCTGTCATTACGAGCGTAGCGAAGCAATCCATCCCTAGCTATAGCGATTTAAGCAAGTTCTGACTGCCTATATGTCCGGGTAATAACTTAAGCACGATCTCGAGGCTTTCTCTAGCTGCATCCCTATCACCAAGCCCCATCTGAGCTTCAGCAAGCTTATAAAACAATTCCGCATCATGGCTTAATTTAACCTTAACACTACTAAGAATTTGGGC
>CAYUFH010000028.1:0-15947 GCA_964444015.1 uncultured Gammaproteobacteria bacterium
ATGGCTCCCAGGGCGGGGCTCGAACCTGCGACCGATCGGTTAACAGCCGATTGCTCTACCACTGAGCTACCTGGGAATGGTATTAGGCTAAATAGAGCCTTGCAGCCCTTGGTCTCGGGACTGCCTTGCTTATAATACCACAACAAACGTAGGTGAAAACCCCTACTAGCTGGGTGCTTTGGGGCTCAATAATGCCCATTATTCACGCAGCTAACCGGGTGCTCACTGAGCCTGTTTTGAGTATAAATTAACTATGAAGCGCTTCAAGTTCAAGCTTGAAAAAATTCTTAAATATCGCAAATTGCTCAAAGATGCTCAAGAGTCTAAAGTCTTGCGAGCAGAAGAAGCCAAGCGAGCAACCATCGAAGACCTTAAAGGTCTTGATGGTGAAAGAGAACGAGTCTATCAAGCAATGGTCGAAAATGCCGAGCAAGGATTCTCATTAATCGTCCAGCAAGGACAAGAAACTTTCAATCACAAACTGGAATTCGATAAAAACAAAGAAAAAATCAGGCTAGCCAAAAGAACCAAAGCCTTAGAAATAGAGAGACAAAAGTTCATAAAACTAGCAAAAAACGAGAAAGCAATAGAGAAACTGAAAGATAAGGCGAAAGACCTACACAAGAAAGAGTGCTTATTAGTGGAAATGAAGCAAATAGATGACTTAACGAACACTCGTTTTCGTCAACAACAAGATAGATGTTAAGCGGATTATCAATAGCAAATATACCTACAGCAGCTAGCCTAAGCAATTCGGCTACTCAGCAGCTGCAGCCAAATACTAATGAAAATAATACGGGTAGCAACTCAGCCAACGTTAGCGAGACACAGAATAACAACAATCAAGCTGAGATCAATTCTAGTAACAAATCAACTGACAACTCTAATCACCAGAACACGGAAACTGGCAGCGAAGAAAAAAGCTTCAAAGAAGTAATCAATAAAACTGTAGGTGATAACCAGAGCACTAATAACTCTAAAACCACTACTAGTAGTGAGATCGATGCTAGTGCTAATAGCGAAGATAGCAGCACTGATATCGAAACTGAAGAAATGATTGCAATTGTTTCGCAGGTTCTTGCAACAATCAATGCAGCACTAGCTAATTTACAAGAAGATATCACTATCAACCTAGATATCAAAGTCCTAAGCATCGAAGAGCTTAATAGCTACGCTACAGCCATAGAATTGATTGATTCTGAAGTTCAACAAATGATGACTGATACTATAGATCAAATTTCTGATATTGAGATGACAGACCTTAGTGCTCTAACTGAAAAATCAGAGATTCTAGATGATTTACAGTCACTACATGAAGAATTATCAGAGAACCTTGACGAGATTGAATTCTTAATTGACCAGAGTAGCACCAGCATTAGCATAAGCCAAGAAGCTGAAAGCAAGTCAGCAATTGAAGAAGATACAGGAGTACAAATAGAAGGTTTCGAGAGCGTAGAGAGATTTGAGCTTAAGGCTGTCAATGCAGAAATCAAACCAGAAAGAGAGAAAGAAACTGTTGAAGAAAATAATGATGAGATTCAACTAAAACAAGAGATTAACCTAGAAGGCATCAAGCGTGACAAGCCTCAGGAACAACAATTCAATACCAATATTAAAGAAGAAGTTCAAGTTCAAAAAGCTGAGCAAATCAATATTGATAGCAGCCAAGAATCGGGCACTGAAATGCAAGTGCAAGATCAGGCAGTAAAAGTTGAAATCAAAGAGAAAGCCAACACTAACTCTGATAGCTTCCTAGATAAAATCAAATTTATCAGTAACAAAGAAACTAATACTGCAAGCAAAGAACAAATCAGCAATAAAGCTAATATCGATGCAAGCACTAGGCAAGCCGTTATACAAGCTGCTGACGAGATCAAAGCCAGCATTCAAGAAAGAGCTCAAGGTCGCATCGAACAATCTCAAGAAAAAACCATAGAGATTAACCTAGAACAAGAGCTAGTAGACGTAACTGATAATAATTCTAATACTTTCTTTGGCAGATTAGTGACTGATACTTTTAAACAATTAAATCTAAGCACGAAAGCAGAAGTTAACAATTACAGCCCTAAAGAAGTAATTAATATAGTTCAAGAGAAAGTAATCTCAACACCAGTCAATACTCAGCAGGAACTTAAATTCCAGCTGAATCCTAAGAACCTTGGCAATATTACTATTACTATCAGCAGAGATGCTAGTGGTGTAAATATCCAAATGGTAGTAGATACTGATGCTGCGGTTTCATCGCTCAAACAAGATATGTCCAACCTAAGTAGTGCTCTTAAAGAGAAAGGTTTGGAGATTAAAGATATAGATATCTCTAAAGCATCATCAGAAGGTGCATACAACCAACAGCAACAACGTGGTGACTTCAATGAAGCCCGCGAAGAGCAAAAGAAACGTATGACCGAAGAGCAGCCACATTGGTTGCAAAATGATGAGAGTAAACCAAATTTCGAGTCTCAGTTAAAAGGAATGTTGAATTTATGGCGATCCAAGGTGTAGTTAATCAAGATTTAATTGACAAAGCAGTCAGTGAAACCAAAATTGATGGTAGCGGTGTTAATGGCGACTTCGATCCAGACATGTTCCTTAAGATCCTCATGGAGCAGCTTAAGAACCAAAACCCTTTTGACTCAGTAGATACTAGTGAGATCCTACAACAACAAGCAATGCTAACTCAAGTAGAACAGGTAACTCGTCAAACCGAGTCACTAAAAGCAGTTCAAGCTGACGTTGCTGAAAACTTCACCACTATCTCTCAAACACTGCTTGAGATGAAGGATTTATTAAACGATATAAACAACAAATAATATGAGTATACTAACAGCATTAACTGGTAACTATCTAGGCAGCATAGCTCAGCAAGCATCAAGCTCACTACTTGGTAGCGCACGCGAAGCAATCTCTAAAGCTGGCTTCGAGCGCATACTTGGCAATATTGAAGCACAGAAACTTACTTTAAACGATCTACAACTAAGTGATGAAGAGAAAGCCGATATCCTAGATCTAATTAATATTGCCAAACAAGGTGATATGAATAATTTTGAGCTAGAGATACACGGTCAATTATATTCGCTAGACACTAGTAGTTTAGAGCTAAGCCCTGTTATTTAGCATAGCAAAAACGTGACTTACGTCACGTTTTTGCGCTTTCAACCTTGAGTGCACACTCTCAGCTTGGTACTGCAACCTGCATCACCGCACGCTGATAACACAAAGCTATAGCTACTGCATCTGCCGCATCATCAGAACTAATTCCATCAAGCAAACCAAACTCTCGGCTCACAAGTTCAGCAACTAATTTTTTATCTGCACGTCCTTGACCTGTGATAATTTGTTTTACTTGTAGTGGAGTGAATTCATAAACTGGGATTTTATAAGATCCTGCAAGCTCTAGAATTACGCCACGCGCTTGAGCTACAGGAATAATGGTTTTAAGATTCTTGAAGAAAAATAATTTCTCAACCACCATCACCTGTGGCTTGAATTTCTCTATCAAAGACGCTAAGTCATATCTAATCTCAGCTAAACGCAAGGCATCTGATCGTTCTTTATCAGTTTTAATAACTCCGCAAGTACTCAAAAGACTCGGCTGACCTGGCTCACATTCAATCAGTGCATAACCTAATCTAGCGGTACCCGGGTCTATGCCTAAAACTCGCATTACTTTAATTATACATGCGATAATACTGGTGCTCAGCGATGTTTGAACTACTTAATACCCTTAATATCTATTTATCTCAGCAGCTTAGTAATAAATTAAAGCGACTCATATTTGCTACAGTCGCTGGATTAATACTCTCATTAAGTTTGCCAGCCATTGCCAAAGGACTATTAGGGGACTTAGCAATCATTGCTTGGTTTGGATTAGTACCATTACTAATACTAGCCAAAAGTTCAACTAGCTCTCTAAGACTTAGCTTTGAAACCTTAATCTTCGGCATGGCATATCACCTTGTCGCACTCTCATGGCTACCAGAATTACATCCTTTAACTTGGCAAGGGTTTAGCTATTCACTTAGTCTTGTGGTAGCAGGCATGGCATGGGTAGTGCCTAGTTTATTTCATTCTTTATTACTAGTACCTTTCACATTATTAGCAAAAGCACTATACAACAGTAAAACAGATGGACAAAAGAAAAATGGCTCATTAAGCATTAGCGATATCCTAATACTGGCTTTTTGCTGGACAGCAATTCAATACAAGCTACAATTCAATCTCTCAGGGCTTTCCATACTATCAGCACCTTTACATTTACTTGCCTACTCACAACATCGCTATCTTGGCTTAATTCAAATCTGCAATATCATTGGCACTATTGGTCTTGAGCTACTGATACTTCTAGTAAATCTTTATTTATCTAACTTCTTTAATGTACGCCCAGTGGCAAACCGCGGTTCAATACATTTAAGCAACTATAATATTAATCAACCAAGTTTTAGTCTGCATAATCTACAGCAGCAAAGCATGATTGGCTTAAGTTTGGCTGCAATCTTGATAGCAAGTCTTGCTTATAGTGATTCTCAATTAAAAACAAGCTCTAATATAGTGGATCACCACGCCTCTAATAATGCCGCCATTGCCAGTGCCGCCCCCTCAATCAACGAGCTAGTTAATGGTGAAACTATAGAGCTTAAAGCCGCTGCCAATACAAATGGTGATGAGATTAGCTTTGCGATAGCTCAAGCCAATCTCAGTGCTGAGGCTAGTCGAGGTAAAAAGCTTAACGCTATTGATGTTCTCAAGATAATGAGATTAAAAACCGATCAACTATATCATTATAATGATATAAAAACCGATTTGCTGCTCTGGCCTGAAGGCTCAGCGCCTATCCTTATTTCTGAGACACTGCCAGCAGAGCTAGCAGAACTCAAACAATACGCAGATATTTTTGTTTTTGGTAGCTACCATCTTAACGGTTCTAAACTTTATAACAGTAATGCCTTCGTTGATTACAATGCTAATGGTCAAGCTTTACAGTTCTACAATAAAATCAATCTAGTTCCCTTCGGCGAATACACACCTTGGACTAGCATATTACCTAATAAACTTAAAGAACTAGCGAAGTTTGCAATTGGTTCAGGTTTTGATCGTGGCTTAAAAAATCAAGATGCAATTAATACCAGTCGTGGACGTTTTGGTAATTGTGTTTGTTTTGAATTATTATTCCCCGACTTAGTGCGCAAGCAAGCCGCCAAGTCTGAGCTACTAATTAATCTTAACGACCTTAGCTGGTTCAAGTCTGAGCGCGCTGAAGATGCTTTCCTCGCTGTCGCTAAGTTTAGAGCCATAGAAAACGCTCAGGGCTTGATTCTTGCAAGTAATCGCGGAACTAGCACCGGCATAGATGCCCAAGGTAGATTAGTCGCGCGCAAGCTACGTAAATCACATACTAGGTCTATTTATAACCTATACGGTTGGTAACAAAAACGAGCCCTTAGGCTCGTTTTTGTGCTTTTAATCATAAGTGCAAGACTTAGGCTTTAACGAGCATATTTTCCACTATAGCCTTCCCAAACTCCGAGCACTTAAGTAGCTTCGCGCCTTCCATAAGTCTTTCGAAATCGTAAGTAACTGTTTTGTTTTTGATAGCAGCTTTGAGACCTTGCTCGATAAGAGTAGCAGCCTCGTTCCAGCCCATAAACTCAAGCATCATTACGCCAGAGAGTATTACTGAACCAGGGTTTACTTTATCCAAACCAGCATACTTAGGAGCCGTGCCATGAGTAGCTTCGAATACTGCTTGATTCTCACCAATGTTAGCGCCTGGAGCGATTCCAAGTCCGCCCACTTGAGCAGCAGCAGCATCAGAAAGATAGTCACCATTAAGATTCATAGAGGCAAGAACTTCATACTCATCAGGTCTTAATAGTAATTGTTGGAACGCGCTATCAGCAATACGATTACCAACTACTACTTTACCGGTAGCATCCGCACCATCCCAAACTTCTTCTTCAGTTATGGCTTTACCAGCGAACTCTTCTTTGACTAGTTCATAACCCCAATCTTTGAAAGCACCTTCAGTGTATTTCATAATATTACCTTTGTGAATAATATGAACTTTAGTAAGTCCGCGATCTAAAGCGTACTGAATAGCAGCACGAATTAATCTCTTAGAACCTTTAGCAGTACATGGTTTGATGCCGATACCAGCTTCTAGTGAGATTTGTTTTTTAGGGTTGAGACTGTTGATTAGATTGATGATCTTAAGAGCATCTTCAGATCCAGACAGATAATCGAAACCAGAATAAACATCTTCTGTGTTTTCTCTAAAGATAGTGATATCGAACAAGTCAGGTCTTTTAACTGGGCTTGGAACACCTTCGTACCATTTAACAGGACGTACGCAGGCATATAGATCAAAAATCTGTCTGAGTGCTACGTTAAGACTGCGAATACCGCCGCCAACTGGAGTTGTTAGAGGGCCTTTGATTGCAAGAGAGTATTCTTTAATATCATCAATAGTTTTTTGTGGTAACCACTCACCAGTTTGCTGAAATGCTTTTTCGCCAGCAAGAATTTCGCGCCATTCAATTTTGCGCTTGCCTTTATAAGCAGCCTCAACAGCAGCATCCATAACGTATTTGCTCGCTGCCCAGATATCTGGACCGATGCCATCGCCTTCAATAAATAGAACTATTGGATTGTCAGTTACTTGAGCTTTACCGTTAACTATTTTTACTTTATCTGCCATTGAAATATACTCCTTATGCTAATAATATCGCTTGCATAGTTATCAGTCCCTGCCCCTAGATGCTAATATCATCCTTGCGGCGATATCCATCATATGACAGAGAAGATAAAACCAATAGTAATTAAGATAGGTACCACTAGTCTTACAGGGCGCAAAGCTGGTGAGGGAATCAACCACGAGGTAGTCTCTACGCTCGCTAGTGTATCTGCTGCAGTAATGAAACAAGGGCAGCGGGTAGTAATAGTTAGTTCTGGGGCTATGGGTCTTGGCATATCAACTCTTGGCTTAGATAATATCGAAGGCAGGGCGAATAATGGTGAGCTTACTACTCTTAAGCAAGCTCTCACTTCGGTTGGTCAAGTAGCTTTGATGAACTCTTATGAGGCTGAGTTTTCGCAGCATGGCTTGCACGCAGGCCAAGTGCTACTAACTCATCGTGGCTTAAATGATCCTGAGCGAAGTTCAACTATTCGTAGAACTATTGCTAAATTATTTGAACTAAATATAGTTCCTATTATCAATGAGAATGATACAGTCACTGCTGCAGAAATTGAATTCGGTGACAATGATACTCTCTCAGCCGAGGTTGCTGCACTAATCGGTGCTGAGACTCTATATATACTTACAGACACCGAGGGTCTCTACGATAGTGATCCGCACAAGAATCCTGACGCTAAACTTATTCACCAAGTAAATAAAGTAGACGATCATATTCGTAATATCGCTGGCGGCTCTAGCTCCAAGACTGGCACTGGCGGCATGGCATCGAAGATCATGGCAGCAGAGATTTGCCTTAAGGCTGGTTTGCGCCTGCATATACTTAATATTGACAAGCTAGGCTTAATCCCAACACTGAATATCAGCAAAGAGTCCGTGGGGACTGTATTTCAAGGAAAGTAGTTCGCCCCATAGCGTGCGTGATTTTGCTCCGGATGCTAGGCGTCCGAGTTAGCAAAAACGTGACCAACGTCACGTTTTTGCGCTATCAACCATGAGTGCATAATGGATTGCTTCGCTACGCTCGCAATGACGACCTAGAATGCGTGTAGATAGTGGTCAATCTCCCACTTAGATACTTGCGCTCTATAAGTCTGATACTCACGATACTTAGTATCTAAATAGTGTTCATAGATATGATCACCAAGTGCCTGACGCACTAGTTTGGAATCGCCCATATGTTTGATAGCTTCATTAAGGCTACCAGGCAGCGCATTAATATTACGCTCTTCAAGAGTGCGCATTTCCATATGATAAATATTCTCGTTTACTTCAGCAGGTGGCTCAAGTTTGTTTTTAATGCCATCTAGACCAGCTTCAAGCATTACCGCAAACGCTAGATATGGATTACAAGAAGGATCTGGACTGCGCAATTCCACGCGAGTACTAGCTCCGCGGCTCGCAGGAATACGAATTAGAGCACTACGATTACATTTAGACCATGCAATATACACAGGCGCCTCATAACCAGGCACTAGACGCTTATAACTGTTCACTAGTGGGTTACTTACAGCAGCGAACTCACGAACATATTTCAGAAGACCTGCGATGTAATGCTTCATCATGTCAGATAGACCATCGGCTTTGGTTTCATCGTAGAAAAGATTTTTACCATTCAAGTCAGACAGAGACATATTACAGTGCATACCACTACCATTAACACCTGCTAGTGGCTTAGGCATGAATGTCGCATACATACCGAATTCATTAGCGATAGTTTTAGCTGCCCATTTAAAAGTCAAAACCTTATCAGCAGTCGGGAGCGCATCATCGTATTTAAAATCGATCTCATGCTGTGAAGGAGCTACTTCGTGGTGGCTCGCTTCTACATCAAATCCCATCTCTTCAAGTGTGTAGATGATAGAACGGCGTACATCAGCACCCATATCAGTAGGCTCTACATCGTAGTAGCCAGCATGATCCATCAGTTCAGTAGTTGGCAGACCTTTTTCATCTTGACCAAACAAGAAAAATTCACACTCTGGACCAACATTAAGCTTATAGCCCATACTTTCAGCTTTCTTAAGCACACGCTTAAGATTATTACGCGGGCAGCCATCGAATGGCGTGCCATCTGGGTTATAGATATCGCAGATCATACGCGCTACAGCACCTTCTTTCGGTCTCCATGGCAGTATCTGGAAAGTACTTATATCAGGATAGAAAAACATATCAGAAGTTTCTATAGTTCTGAAACCTCGAATTGATGAGCCATCGAGCATCACCTTGTTGTCGAGCGCTTTTTCAAGCTGAGTTGCTGGGATAGACATGTTTTTAACAAGGCCATGTATATCGCAGAATTGCAAACGAACGAATTTGACGTCATTGGCGTTTGCTACTTTGATGACGTCTTCTCTGGTTTTAATCTTATGTGCCATGTTGCCTATAATAGCAAAAACGAGCCCAAGGCTTAGCAAGGAGGTGACTTACGTCACGTCCTTGCGCTGTCACAGCGAGTGCAACACTTAAGCTTTGTTTTTAATTATCCTCGCGAGTAATATACGCCGCCACCGACAAGAAAATCGTCTCTACAATTAAATAAGTTATCAAACCAAAAGCCAAACCTGAAGTAAAGCCATAGGAATGCAGCCCAACACCCAGAAGGTTGATACCAAACCAAGAAATCATCACCACAGCTGTACCTACAGCCGCTGCTATGGCTGTACCTCTAGCTCCTATAAGTCCCGATAAACGGGCATGGAAAATAGCAGTAGTCCACAAGACAATAAGTAGAGCACCATTCTCTTTAGGGTCCCAGCCCCAGAAACGACCCCAGCTTTGGTCTGCCCAAATACCGCCAAGTATAGTCCCAATGAAACTAAAACAGAAGCCAAAGGCAAGTACGCCCATAATTAGCTGTATATCATCTTCTACTTTATAGTTACGCTCTCTATTAGTAATAGAACAGAAGACTTCTTTAATGAGATGTACATGCGCAAGAACTCCAGCAGAAGCTACACCAGCATAACCAATGCTGACACAGATCACATGAGTACTCAACCAAAAATTAGAATTAAGTACTGCTATCACCACCTGCATAGTATCTCCCTCAACAGCGAACTTAGAAGAAATCATCAGCAGCAAGAAACCTGTAAACGAGGCAAGCAAAGTGCCGAGTGGAAACTCTGCAAGACTTGCATTCTGACTTCGTTTACGCAGAGCACCAAGTGCTAAACCAAGTAGAACAGTAACCCAAGACACAAAAACAAAAGTCTCATATAGATTCGAAACTGGTGGTCTCGACAATATAAGCATGCGCACAATTAAAGCGAAGCTATGTAGCGCAAACCCAGACAAGACCAGGCTTAGTGCCATACCAGCAAATTTTTGAGTATAAGCCAAAGCTGCAAGCAAAACAAAAAATAAAGCAAAACCATAAAGCAGTTTTGAAAGTAATAAAGGATTGAGATTATTGTAGAGAATCTCCAAATTAGTTCTAGCAGCAACCTGCTTATTGCGCTTAAGAGAATTGTTCTGCCTTAAACTATAATCACTTAAGCCAGAATCAAAAACTTTTTGGTCTGCTGTTTCATAAGCCTTCTGTATGCGTGCTAGAGAATTAAGCTGTGAGCGCAACCTAGGGTTATCACGCAAATCTCTATCACTCAAGACCTGCCAAACTGTATACCACTGACATTGATTAGAGCTAGAGTTGCATAACCATAAAGGTCTAAACTGCTGCTCGCGCTCAAACAATTCCATATAAGCTTTGTGACCTTCCATCCAAGCATAGAGAGCCACCCCTAGACCGAATTTTTCTTTTTGATCATCACTTAAATTCGAGATGCTACTAGCGTTAGCATCTACAGGTACGGAACTTAAAGTAGCTTCTATCTCATCCGTGCGCTGCAAGATCTCATAGAGACTAAGATTGCGCGACTCTGCTTCTACTCTAAAATCTGCGTTTGCCATTAATGGTTTCAAGCTCTCGCGTACCTGTATATAAGTATGGAAATTATCGAAAACTCTAACTATTTCTTGCTCTACTATAGAACGCTGCTTAGGCTCTACCTGCATAGATAGAACACCTAACTCATTAAGCTTATCTGCTACTGCCTGCAGTTCTTTAAAACTATACCTGCGACCAGCATTGGTCTCTAATCCGAAGGCTTCAAGCACTTCCGGGTGATTAATCAAAAAGATATTAACATCATCGACTGACTCAGGCCAGAAAATCAATCTAGTAAACCACTCATTAGCACTGAGATTGCCACCATCAACTTTAGCGTTAATCTTGCCTGAGAATCTCAGCAATAAGGCTCTTGCAAATGTATCTACTGGCTTGGTGCGCCCCTGATCAACAACAGACAAACGCGCGAAACGAGCTGACTTGATCTTACCTAAATTAGATAGATCGACTAAACCATCAGAATCCTGTTCTAGCATCTTGTGATATACAGGCACCTCTAGTTGTGGCCGAGCTTCCTCTTCTGCAAGCATCTCTTGTTCGCCATTAACAGTTTCTGTTATAGCTTCAGCTGTAGATTTAATAGTGCTTAGTGCTTTTTTAGGTTGAGGGATAGTTTTAGTAGCAACTTTAGTATCAGCAGGCTTAGCTACAAGTTTAGTTTTAGTAATCTTAGCTGTAACTTTTGGTTTAGATTTAACTCCTAACTGGGTAGTGCCCGTGTCCAGGCTTAGCTGTGCTTCCGTTTCAAGAGCCTCCGAAATAATTTTTGGTTTGGACTTAGATTTAAGTGAGTTTACTAGCTTTGAAACAAACGCTAGTAATGGAGCTTTCTTATTAGGTTTTTGCAGTGTAGTAGTACTTGACTCCTCTACAGTACTAGTAGGGTTAGGTCCTGCTGCAGGCTCAGGCTTCAGTTCAATTTTAGCAATAGGTTGCTTAACAGGACTTGTGGCGACTGGACTTGGCTTCTCCTCAACTGTAGGGATCGGAGCTGGTTCTAGAACAGGATTAGTTTCCTCCGTGGTAGTCGCTGGCTGCTCATCAGGAACTGGAGCTTCATTAATAGTAGGACTTGCCTCTTCTGCGCTCGATACTGCAGCACTAGGCTCCGCTACTGGAGCTTGTGGCGGCTCCACCACTGGAACAGTAGTTGCGATCTCAGTAGTAGCTTCCAGCCCTTCAGCCTTAGCTACAGTATAAGAGCTGCATCCTAGAAACAAAGCTACAAGAATTGAGAGTAAAGCTCGCACGCGCAAGTAAGCTATTAAAGCAGAAGCGAAGTGCACAAAAATACCTAAAGCCATAATTAAACTAGCGAAGTATGGCAAGATGCGACCAGCATTATCAACCACAGCAAATACTGAAAACTCTCCACCATCTTCATCAACACCATAAGACGCTTGATATACAGTGTACTGCCAGTAACGTAAAGGCTTATTCATAGATATACGCAGTTTGCGCTTCAGCCCACCATGTTCGTGCAAAATCACCTCACTCTTATAACCTTTGGCAATCTCGGTTCCAGGGTAGAGAGTACGATCTACATCCACCAACTCTAGCGCGAAGGGTAAATTATATTTTTTGCGCAGCAGAGTAAAAATATAATTATTAGCATCTAGTGTCACAGTTCCGGTGCGCAATCCATCACCATGTAATTGTAATTTTTGGGTTTGTAGTTTACGCAGCAACTTAGGCTCTATTGCATCCTCCTCTATTAAAGATTCACCCTTAAGACTAATCAAAAGACTAGGAATATTTTGCTCAGCTTCTTTTGCTACTGGCATATTTTTTAAAATACGACCTGCAAATGGTGTATCAAAAATTCTTGAGTTTTCGAAATAATCATCTATAGTAAAATCCAGTCCTAGCTTGGATTTATAGTGATTACGCGGACGCAGGTGACTAAGCTTCCAAGAATCTTTCTCACCAGTATCTTCGTTTACCAGTAGTAGCTGCCAGTTATAGTAATCAGAACTGCGGCTAGTGGTTTCTTCTTCACGTAATTCAATAAAGGATTCGTGACTAAAATAAAGAGTATAAAAACCACTAAGTAATAAAAGCAAAAGTCCTATATGTATAAGGTAGATACCTGCACTAACTTTTTTCCAGATTATGCGAGTTTGCAGAGCTGCTACTAAGTTAATAAATAAAGCCCAGAGTATAAGTTGCACGCTAGGTAAAGGAATAAAACCCAATAAAATAAAAGCTGCATTGAAAAATTTCTTCTGCGCTGCATACAGACCAAACTCAACTTGATAAATAGTGCCCGCAATAGTATAGAGTGCAAGTAGAAGTAGCAAAAGCACAGTAAGCTTCTGTGAAGCTAGCTGAGTTTTATAACGATTCCAGTATTCTATAAGTTTAGTCAAACAACTTAATCATATCTGGGCCTTGAAAATAGTAAAGATATAGTCAGCCCTTGGATAATTAGATCATTATAATGATTAAGTTGCATGCTTCTTATTTTAAATACAGGCAAAAATCCTAGAAATCACTATATGGTTTATCGTAAAAGATCGAAGCCAAGAATCAGTGACTCATAAATTAAAACCACTCCTTATATACATTCTTCTAAGTCTTTTACTTAATACAAAAGCTCAAGCATGCCTTGAATGCTCTGGATCATTTCTTGGAGGAGCTGGCGCTGTCGGTCCTATTATTTCTATGCCAGCATATACGCTCGCTCAAGGTAGTTTTGCTATTGGAACTAGTCTGAACTTTCTAGACTTCAGTGGTTTTAGCACTAGTAAATTACAAGAACTAAATAGCCAGTCTAAGCACGCTCACTCTCATGGCAACAGCATGAACGTTGCACTCAATGCTGCAGTGGGTATCACTGATGATTTAACAGTCAGCGCTACTCTGCCATATAACTTCCTCTTCAATATCTATAGCACCGCTGATGGTAGCACCATCAATGAAGGAGACTCTATAGGCTTTGGCGACCTTGCACTAGTAGCTAAATATAAAATCATCAAATCCACTAAAGAACAACTACACGCTTCCGTTCTAGCTGGAATCAAAATGGCAAATGGACAAAGTAACGAGAGAGATCAATTCGGCTACAAGCTAAGTAGTGATCATCAACCAGGGACTAGCTCTTGGGATCCAATCATGGGCTTTGCCATTAGCAAGCGATTTAAAAAAGAATGGGAATTAGATCTTAGCGCCCTATACCGCATCTCCAATAAAAGTTCTGATGACTTAATTATCGGTGATGTAGCAAATTACAATATCGCTCTATCACATAGTCTCAGTAAGCTAGATAAGGGTAAATTTAATATAGATGCAGTACTAGAATTAAACTCGCGCTGGCAAGAGAAAATGGAATATCTCGGCATTAAAGATGAAGGTCATGGCGGCACCAGAGTGTTTATTAGTCCTGGCTTGCGCCTAGTCTATGACGATAAATGGATAGCTTCAGTAGCCCTAGGTTTCCCTATCATTGAAGATCTAAGTGGAGATCAAGCTAATGCTGACCTGCAGTTATTCGTTAATTTAGTGCGAGTCTTTTAATTAGCTACGCTCTAGCTACAACTGATTCTGCAAATGCAATATATTCTGCAGCGCTGCGGTTTGGGTTCGCTACAACGTAATCAGCGTACTCCTTGAATTTAGCATCACTAGCATTATTGCTCCACAATGGTGCAATTCCGTCCCAAGCACCTGTACTAATTTTGCCATCCTCGCCATCATATTTAATTTTCATGATACTTTTGATACTTGCTGCATTTAAATCTTTGCGCGCAAGTATTGTTGAGTACCAAGAAACAATATTAGTGAATCGGCCATCAGCGGCTTCCCCTGAATATTCCTGCCCGTCCACACCATCAACACCATTTAAAGCTAGGTCTTTCAGAATTACATATTTATCAGCAGTGGCTTCTCTTTGAGTAAGACCATTAAATGCATCACGAAGTGCTGAGTGTCTTATATGCCCTGATAGCAGTCCGACTGATCCTTTAAAAGCATCGGTATACATTTTCACAGTTTCAGCACCAACTTTATTTTTCACTAAAGCTGTATAAGTAGCTAAATCCTGCCCAGTAGCACCCAAAGCAACTAAATTAGCTTTTTCTTGTTTCTGGACTACACTAAGACCACCAAGGTTTACAATTTGGCTATCAAGTTTTTTAATAGTAGTCTGCAGTTTCTTTTTTGTCTTCATTGCGACCCTGTCTAGTGCTTCGCCTGGTGGCAAAGCCGCTAGTAGATCCTGCGCTGTTTTAAGATCAGCCTCAGCTTTAGTAATAGCGACACTATTGTCCTTCATTACTGTAGATTTCTGACTTAATATTCTGGCTAAAGCTTTTACATCATCAGTAGTGCTACCATCACCGTCTAGATCTATTTGCTTGATTTGCTTACCGCGTCTATCAAAGTAAGTACTAATATTATTAGCAACTTCTCTCAAATTACCTGCCACAGTCTGGCTCAATGTATCTCTAGCATTCTGACTAGGATTTATAAGATCTATAATTGCAGCTTCTCTTAAAGTCTCGGTACCACCCAAATCCTTCAATAATTCATCAGATAACGACTTAAATGCGTTTTGAATTTCTGACTGCTTCGTAACTCTATTGATTACCATAGTGATGTCCCTCTCACTCTTGGTATATATAATGCAGGTTAAGAGCTAGTTAAGAACCTAGATTTCACGACTCATCATTCGATGAATCACCTTCATTAACTATGTTGTAGCCCATTCTGGCACCACTGGCAGCACCTTTAACAATTCCAATGAGAGCACCTGATACTATGCCGATAGGGATACCAATAGGAGCCCATAGAATTTTGATTGGTAAGTTTGGTGTTGGAATTAAGGTATTGGTAACAGAGTCCACTGCTCCTTTTACTATGCCAGTTGGCAAGCCTACAACAGCACCAATCGGTATTCCCAAAACAACAGCAACAGTACCACCAACAATCGCACCAAGTACATTTGCTTGTACTGGTTGGTAGGAAATAATATATGCGCAAATTGCGACTGCTAGGGTTAATTTCTTCATGGCAAGAAGTCTATCAGCTTTGAAGTTGCTTTGCCCACAAATCGTTAGAATACGAATGATAATAGTTAAAATCCCCATTCTCTTTAATGGTAGACCGGGAGGGATTTAGCCTTCGAAAATCGCCTTGCGATTTTCTCGTCTGACGCGGGTGACAACAGCTCGAAATCTACATTCTAGTGTGCATGACCCTCGTCCTCGGCAGCCAGTATATGCCAACTGGTTCGCACCAACCAAATCACCACTAAATAGAAAAGGCTACCCGTTGGGTAGCCTTTTCTCTTTAGTGGCGGACGGGGAGGGATTCGAACCCTCGGTAGCTTGCGCTACGACAGTTTTC
>CAYUFH010000029.1:0-6484 GCA_964444015.1 uncultured Gammaproteobacteria bacterium
ATTGCGGCTCCTGCAATTTTAAGATTATATGCGCTAATTTCACCAGCGTCAGTTGAGCTTGTAGCGGCTTGTAGTGCTTGAGTCGCTTTATAGATGACATTAGCAAGCGTAAGAGGGCTAATATTGTTGGTTGCTTTAGCTACTTTTGCTGTATTAGTGGCTGTTGTTTTTTGAGTAGTGCTTGGTCCAGCATTAGCTTTTGAGACTTTAGTTTTGTATTGAGTACCATAATTCTCTAAAACTGCTGTAAATTTTTCGTCTAACTTACTTAAAGCCCAAAGATCAAGTTGAGTTTTATCCCCTCTATCAATTACTTCAAACAACTCTTGAACTTTTTCTGGACTATAGGCTTCATTGGTATAGGGTATAAGACCAGTTTTACTGGTCATAATGTTACGTAGTATATTTTGCTTTTGCTTATTATTATTTATTGCTAGTTTGTTTAAATCTGCAGGACCTTTTAATATAATTTGAAGTAGTTCTAGCTCTCTACTTGAGGCTTGTACTTGAGTGTCTACATCAGGAACATAGCTGCTTAGATTCTGGCTAAAAAAATCATTACTCTGAATATACTTAGCATCAAATTGGAAACCACTATTTGATGTAGCGGCATTTGCTTTTAATCTTAAGACTAGTGTCATTAAATCATTCAGCTCAGTTCCACTTAATTGAGGACTATAAGTCTTCCAGTCTTCAGCTGAAGCGTAACTACCATTAGTGTTGTAATGATTGAGAACACCTAATGCTGGAATTGATACATCGGATTTAGGCTCACGAATTCCAGTTGTAGTGTTAACTTCACTGATGTGATTCAAGAAAGCATCTATTCTGGCCTGCAAATCAGCTTGTGATTTAATGCCGACGCCAGCGATATTAATAGCTCTAGCGTTACTAGATGGACTGGTCTTTGCTGCAGACACTTGTGTTTGAATAGCACTTAAGCCACTTTCAAGTAGCTTGCCTATATTTTCAGCTGAGAGTACTCGAACATTTTTGCCAGCTTCACTGAGTTCTTCTAATCTATCGTGAATTCTAGTATTGAGGTCAGCGAGGCTTATAGTTTCTCTTCTTGCTTGAAATAATAGAGATTTGATGACGTTAATAGTATTTTGCAGACTTGCCATCTCTGTTCGTGAAAGTTTATTGTCACCATCAGTATCGAGAAATGCAATTTCACCACTAGTAGTTAAAGCAAGTTTATTAGTTCCGGCTATGTCTTCATAACCAAGAAATGATCTATCAAGGATTCGATCAAAGCTAGCGAATTGACTATATGTAGATCTAATATTGTTATTAAGAACCATTAAGCTTAATCTCCTCCCTACATATATCTATTAAGTGAAGGTTAAGCCCAGGTTAAAACGCTAGAATATTCTCTGTGCCCCCCATTCGTTTTATCTGTTTCACCTTAATTTTACTGAGCCCATGGGTGTTTTCCCCTGTTATGGCGGCGGATTTGGAGCAGGCCGACCTAAGCCTAGAGCAGCTGAAACAGAAACATTCATCAATTAAACTAGACGAAGTTAAGCCTAAAGAGCTTGATGCTTTTGAGCGTAAACGCAAAGAATTGCAAGAGAGTGAGAAGCGTGCCTTGGAGTTTATTTTCCCAAGTATTGCAATTGAACAAGAAGAGAAAATCAAGACCGAGAAATATTTTTCTAATACAGAGAAAGATCAACTGCTAGAACTCTGGCGTGCGACCATCGCTCGTAACCGTACTATTCAATTTATAGTAAGAGTTTTATCCACCAACCCTGATGAGTTTGAGAAGAATAATGCAGTAATGCAAGTCATCACTAAAGCTCTATTCGTTCCTTTCTATGCGGTTTCAGCAGTGACCAGTAATGCGCTAGTGAGCGGTGGTAGCGCTGTTGGTGCTCGTGTTATTGGTGATGTTGTTGATGATAATAATCAGAAGTATAGCCGTACTCGTGAGATAACTCATACTGAGCTTATCGTTTTGTTTATGTTGGTTGACCAAGTCGCCGAAAGATTACGCACTCAATACTTTAGTTATAAAGAAGCGAAGATCGAAAAAGAATTATTAGTGCAAGAATTAGAACCCGCTAGATTAGATGCCGCTGAGGCCATTAATGGCAAACTAAAAGAATCAGTATTCTTCACTCGTATGGTAGTAAGAGATTTGGAGCGCCGCTCAAGGGCTAATGATATTCAATACCGTACGGCAAGGCGTGCCTTGATAGAGATGGCTGGAGAGCAGTCGGTCACTGTAGTTGATAGTTTAATTGACCTTGAGGTTAAAGCCTTAATAGACGACATTACGGTCTAAAGGGCGATTTGCTACAATTATCTAGGTTATGGCGAACTACTACATTAAAGATTCACACGAGCAGCTCAGCGATCTTACTGATAACGCAGAGAATGTTTACGGACTAACTAAAGATATTGCAGGTGTTGCAAAACGAATTAAGTTCGATACTCGCGAAGAGATTGAGCCACCTACTCCTGTTTTTGAAGCTATTAAAGTTATATACGAAGCTCGCGTTGATAGTTAATTATCATGTCACTTAAAGGCAAGCAAATCATCCTAGGTATAACAGGCGGTATTGCTGCATATAAATCTGTGGATCTAGCTTCTCAGCTAACTAAGCTTGGTGCTAGCGTTCATGCGGTATTAACTGATAATGCTGTTAATTTTGTTGCACCATTAAGTTTAGAAGTGATGACTGGTAATAAAGTTCATCTTAAGCAGTATGCAGGAAATCTTGGACATATAGATCATATTCAACTAGCAGATAAAGCTGATCTGGTTTTGATAGCACCAGCTACAGCTAACAGTATCGCTAAGCTTGCAACTGGAGTGACTGATAATCTTCTCTTGGATTTATGCTTGGTTACCAGAGCACCGATTATGATTGCTCCTGCCATGAATACTAAGATGTGGCAGCACCCCACTGTAGTCAAGAACCTAGAGTATCTTAAATCTATTGGCTATGACTTTATTGCGCCAGATTTCGGATTGCTTGCTTGCAAACATGTCGGCGAGGGCAGGCTCGCAGAGCAAGATCGTATTCTTAGTGCGGTGCAAGAGAAGCTGGGTAGCAGTGGTTCTTTAAAGGACAAGAGCGTTCTTATTACTATGGGTGGTACTCGCGAAGCTATTGATCCAGTGAGATTTATTGCTAATCACAGTTCTGGTCGTATGGGAGCAGCACTAGCTAGGGCGTCATTAGCCGAGGGCGCTAGTGTGACTCTGATTACTAGCCTGGAGCCTGATGATGAGCTTAAAGCTAACTGTAAAATTATAGAAGTTGACAGCGCAGCTGAGATGCACGCTGCGAGTCTTGCTGAATTTGAGCAAGCTGATATCACTATTATGGCGGCGGCTGTTGCTGATTATAAGCCAGTACTAACTAGTAGTTCCAAACTCAAGAAACATTCGGATAATAATATTATTTTAGAATTAACTCCGACTAGAGATATAGTTGCCGAGCTCGGTAAACTTAAGCGTTCTAATCAGTTACTTGTAGGTTTTGCTTTAGAGACTGAGGATTTAGTTGCTAGCGCTCTAACTAAACTGAAGTCTAAGAATTTAGATCTTATAGTCGCCAATCCGGCTGAGAGCCTAGGTTCCAATGATTCTAATATTATTATAATCGATCGTGATGGCGAGCAATTAGAGTTTAAGGATAATAAGGATAATATTGCCCGGCATATTATCCATGTTATTGCGAGGAGCGAAGCGACGAAGCAATCCATTACTAGTTGTTAAGTGCAGCAGTTTGCAGCTCACAAAGTTTAGTTATCCCTTTATGAGCAACCGCGAACATTTGATCGAACTCTTCTTTAGAGAAAGGTCCATCTTCGGCGGTGCCTTGGATTTCTATAATACGACCTTCGGCTGTAAGTATGAAGTTTGAATCAGCTTGAGCACTGCTATCTTCGTTGTAGTCTAGATCCAATAAGACAGTGCCGTCTTTAATGCCAACTGACACTGCTGCTACTTGATTTAGTATAGGTAATGACTCTGGAAAAATCTTGCGGGTTTTCATCTCTGGCTTGATATCAGTTTTACGTATAACTTTATTCTTGTCAGATTCTACGATCACAAAATCATTCTGCAAGGCTCTAAGGCAGTCATAGACGGCTATGTAGGCACCACTGATACTAGCGGTGCGAGTACCGCCATCAGCTTGAATAACATCACAATCGATATTGATTGTGACTTCAGGTAGTTTTTTAAGATCAACCATCGCTCTTAATGATCTGCCAATAAGACGTTGTATCTCTGCTGATCTACCAGAGGTTCCATTACGATCGCGTCTAATTCTGTCTTGAGAAGAGCCTGGCAGCATAGAATATTCTGCTGTTACCCAGCCATGCCCTTGCCCGCGCATCCAGTTGGGTACATTAGTATCTACTTTGGCGGTAACTATTACTCTTGTGTCTCCACAACTAACTAGTACTGAACCTTCTGCCGTTTTAATAAAACTCCGCTCGAACTGATAATTTCTAAGTTCTGATGCGCTGCGGTTTTCTGATCTGGTGATTGTAGTAGACATACTTTCTATTATAGAGTATGGCTGCTCGCAATGACGTTTATACCCCACGCTCAATGCGCAAGACATCGCTCATATTATTAATCAGAGTATGTATCTTTTTAAGTTGTTGAACACCAGTTACATGTATTGTAGTTTGTAATAGTGCGGTAGTTTCAGTAGGTCTATCTTTGATTTTGAAATCCTGAACGTTAACACCTTCATCGGCAATAAGCGTGAGTATGTCTTTGACGATACCAACACGATCCACCACTTCAATAGTGATACTTGCTGGGTAAGTTTTACGGCTCTTATCGCGCCAGCTTACTTCCATGACTCTGCCTGTCTCGGCTTGTTTGAGGTTAATACAATCAGATCTATGTATGGTTATACCTTTGCCTTTGGAGACTATGCCTCTAACATCCTCGCCTGGAATTGGAGAGCAGCATTTAGCGATATGGTAGAGCAATCCATCGAGGTCAGGAATCTCACTGTCGCCGCCTTCAGGAATATGTCTGCGACTTTTGATTTTGCTAGGATCGAACTTCTGCGGTAGCTCTTCTTTGATTTCGTATTTAGTGCCGCGTAATCTACCTTTGATCTGAGCGATAGTGTTATCACCTGATCCAAGACCCGCAAGTAGATCATCGGTAATCTTATAATTCAGTTTATGAGCTGCTTCTAGTAACTCGTGAGAGTGGATAAATTGCTCGATGCCTTCTTTGCCAAATTCATCTTCTAATAGTTGCGTACCCATAACTATATGGCGATCACGGTTTTGTCTTTTGAACCAAGCTTTTATTTTATGTTTAGCTTGATTGGTTTTTACGAAATTAAGCCAAGAGAGATTTGGGTGAGCATGTTTATTGGTGATGATGTCTACTATGTCGCCGTTCTTGAGTTGATAAGTTAGTGGTACGATTTTATCGTTAATTACAGCTCCAGAGCAGGTTTCACCGACCTTAGAGTGTATCTTGAAAGCGAAATCAACAGGAGTTGAACCGGCAGGTAATGGTACTACGTCTCCTTTGGGAGTGAGGGCGTATACTTCTTGACTGAAAATGTCTTCGCGAACAGTATTGAAATATTCTTGAGCATCATCAAGATCAGTATTCCATGAGATTAACTGTCTAATCCAGGCTAATTGTTCAATATCTTCTTTTTGAGCATCATCAGAGCCGCCAGATTCTTTATAGTGCCAGTGCGCTGCGATACCATTCTCAGCAACCTCATGCATTTTATGAGTGCGGATCTGGATTTCTATGGGTTTTTTACTCCAAGGGATAATCACTGATGTATGCAAAGACTGATACATATTGCTCTTCGGCATTGCAATATAGTCTTTGAAGCGACCAGGTATTGGTCTGAAGATGTCATGAACGACTCCTAGTGCCGCATAGCACTCACGGACGCTCTCAACCAGGATTCTAATACCAAGCAAGTCATATAGCGGTGCTTCGTCTTCAGCGCTAATGACATGATTAGGGTCACGTTTTTGTTGTTTTTTTAGTTTGCGATAAATACTATAGAAATGCTTGGCTCTGCCCTGAATCTCAGCCTTGATATGGTTGCGCTTCAAGGTCTCTAAAATAGTGGTTTTGAGAGCTTCTAGTTGACTTTCCCTGTCGCCTTTCTTGCTTGCCACCATTTCTTTGATGCGTTTATATTCTTCTTCGTTGAGATATTTTAAGCAAAGATCCTCTAGCTCAGATTTAATTACATGTAAACCGAATCTATTAGCGAGTGGAGCAAAGATATCTAGGGTCTCTTGTGCAATGCGTTTGCGCTTCTCCGGATCTAGATGCTGCAAAGTTTGCATATTATTGAGCCTGTCAGCGACTTTAACCAGAACAACACGCATATCTTTCGCGATAGCCATAAGCATTTTGCGAAAGTTATTAGCTTGTTCTTCTTCACTAGATTTAAAATTTAATTTACCAAGTTTGGTGACACCATCTACAAGACCAGCAATGGTCTCACCGAAC
>CAYUFH010000029.1:6584-7929 GCA_964444015.1 uncultured Gammaproteobacteria bacterium
AGTTCTTGTTTGGTTTGTTCAAGCTCTACGGCCATCGAAGTATATCGTATATTAACATATCGCGACTTAACTACCGCTGCGACTTGCTCTATACTTAAATCATGCCCGCAAAACTGATTGAATTACTGGTTCAAGCCGTAGAACTTTATAGTTATCTTCTAGTGATCTGGGTCATTGGTTCTTGGTTCCCTCAGCTTCACGGCTCTAAATTCTATCGTTGGGTTGATAGTGTGGTTTATCCTTACGCCAAGATTTTTAGAGGTCTTATTCCTCCTCTTGGTGGTTTTGATTTTTCTGTGGTTTTAGCTTTTATTTTGCTAGAGCTTATTCAAGGATTAATTCTTAGTTTGCCTCACGCAAGTATCTGATGTTATCTCACGGTTTAACTTTAGTTCTAATTAGTTTTTTGATGGCGGTTGCCATTGGTCGTCCATGGATTGAGTTTTTGCGCCGATCTAAATCTTTGCAAAGTTTTCGAGAGTTAGGACCGCAATCGCATCTGGAAAACAAAAAAAACACTCCAACAATGGGAGCGCCAATTTTTCTTATACCTTTTTTCGCAATATTAATTTTTTTATATTTTTATACAGCTCAATTCGAAATTCTAATTTTATTAGCAGCTACTTTATTTGCCGCTATTATGGGTGCTTTAGATGATGGCTTGAAGATTTGGCAGTCTAGCTATAAAGGAATAGACTCTAAGGCTAAATTGTTTCTGCAACTTATTGCTAGTACTGCAATAGCTTATTTTGCAGCTCGTAATACTGATATCAGCAGTGTTTGGGAGTTTGCACTTGCCGCGGCTTGGGCGTTTTTGGTTATAGCCGGTAGTTCTAATGCCATTAATCTTACAGATGGTTTGGATGGACTTGCTACTAGTATTATGATAGTTTCACTTTTGAGTTTTGGAATTTTTCTTTATGACTATCGTGGTGGTGGAATAGAAAGTAATATTTATTTACTTGTGTCATTGATTCTTGCTGCTACTCTTCTGGGCTTTCTGATTTACAATCGTAAGCCAGCTCAAGTTTTCATGGGTGATACTGGTAGCTTGGCTCTTGGAATGTTTATCGGTACCATGGCTTACCTAGCAAGAGCGGAATGGTATTTATGTATATTTTTATTAATCCCGATTATTGAAGCACTTTCAGTTATTATCCAGGTTGTCTCTGCCAAGCTCTCACGCCGCTTTCTTAAACGTGATATTCGTCCATTTCGCATGGCGCCTTTGCATCATCATTTTGAGCTTATAGGTTTCAGTGAAAATAAGGTAGTGTTTGGTTTTACTCTCCTGCAGCTTTTGCTTGCTTTAGCTTATCTTTTTTGGTATGGGGTTCAGCACTAG
>CAYUFH010000029.1:8029-15733 GCA_964444015.1 uncultured Gammaproteobacteria bacterium
ATGCGTAAAATTTTATTAGTTGCTTGTATCCTCACACTTAATCTAAGTTCCGTGCTTGCTCATAGCGGACATGGCGGGCATGAAGTTGAGAATGATGATGACTTCGTTACTTTGCGAACAGTTAAAGGCACTGTAACTTTACTAGCCAAAGGCAAAAATTTCCCTAGTACTATGAGTAGTTTATACAAAGGAAGATCTAACTCTGTGACTACATCCCCAGAAGGCAAAGTAATTAAAGTTAATGGTACTTATGATGGAACTGATACTGTATCTGTTCATGAATCTGGTGTTAGCCTAAATGCTACTTATAGTTTCACTGTGCCAGTAATTAGAAGTGTTATAGAAAGCATCACTACTACTAAAGGACAAGCTATAACTGGTAGTATTACGGCACTATTTTCAGGAGAGAAAGACGTTAATAGTGCTGGCAGTATTATCACCCAGTTTATATATACCTCTAGAGATTTATCTATTATCAAGCTTACGGCTCAAAGAACAGCCAAGAAAGCCATTGTTAAAGCTAGTTTTGCTAAGCGTGGTACTGCTGCCAAGGGAAGATTTAAATTAGTCTTCACCGAGTAATTTGTACTCTTGTTTACTTATCCTAACTTTATATTTCTTCTCTGCTGAAGTTGGTATTAGTACCGTGCTTGGACATGCGGGGCTTGCACTTATTAGTGTATATGGACTCTACTATAGTTCGCGTTATAGTCTGTTCTGGTTTTTACTAGCATTAATTCCTTTTGCTTCTGAGCCACGTTTTAGTCTTGAATATTTTTTGTGGGCAGCAGGTGTAGTAGGTTTAGCTCTGAGTTCGCAGTGGCTTAATTTAGCGGCGCGTAGGCGCGAAATAACTTTATTCGTTGCTTTTATTTTATTTGCTTTAACTGATTACAAGCGCTTTATATTTTGCGAGCAAGGTTCTTTATTGATCTGGTTGCCAGTTTGGCTCAGTACTATTGAGACTCTAAGCTGGCATCAGGCCTTTGCAGCGATTGCGATATTTTACACTAATAAAAAAGCAGCTTTGCTTGCTTACATCGCTTATTTAGTGCAGGTTTTATTCGTGAAGCAGGGTCGCCGCTACGATAGGATCTTGCTAGCATCAGGGTTCTTGCTGGTTTCTATGCTGTGGCTGGTTTCTCATCCTAAGTTCTTAGCTAAGTTCTATGCTCAATCAATAATTTCTCGCTGGCATATTTGGCAAGCTACTTTTAGTGGTTTTCTTGATCAAGCATTTATAGGTCATGGCTTTGGTACCTTCGCTATAGATTTCCCTGTTTACCGGCAGCATGCAGATGCATTAGGTGCACGGATTGCTGAGCATGTAGCTCACGGACATAGTGTGCCATTGCATTTTCTTTTTGAGCAAGGTTTAGTTGGTCTGCTCTTGTATCTATTATTAGTTGTGACTATCTATTCTTGCCAGCCCAATGCTCTATTGCCTTTTTTATTGATTAGTTTTTGTGATGCAAGTCTAGTTAACCTTAATCAATATTTGTTAGCGGCTTTAATCTTGCTACCTAAGATTCATCATCAGTCTCTTCCTGTTGCTATTAAACAAGTTCTTGGTGTCTTACCGCCGCGATTGCTAAGACCAGCATCCTATCTAGCTTGTATTCTAGCTATTGTTTTGAGTAGCTTCAGTATTGCTGCTCATTATTTCTATGATCGCTCTCAGTTTACCCGTGCTATAGCTCTAGATCCTTATCACTCACTCTATTACTTTATGCGCGGTGCTTCTAATCTTCATTTGAATGCAGCAATTAGTGAAGTTGATTTGAAGCGAGCAGTGGAACTTAGTCCCCATGTTTCATATTTTTATGGTTTCCTTGCCGCTAGCCATCTGGCTAACACCCAAGATCTCTCCCCGAACTCTCAAGATCCCAGACTGAAACTAGCTAGTGCGGCAATTAAGAAAGCTGTTTTATATGATGGTAATGATGCCTACTGGCATACCCTTAGTAGCTTTATTCATTACCAAAACCCTAAGCTTAGTAAAGCAGAGATGAAACTTGCTCTTAAGCGCAATCCAGAGATAGAAAGCTTGCTTCACGAGCCTAGTATGACGGCTTCAGAGTATATAGGTTCGCGAAAGTCTGATGTGAGAATTAGTGGGTTTTATCGTAGGGGACCTAAAGTTTTCTTGCCCCTGCCATATTTTTAGATTTTGTTAAGACTTAAGACGGCAAAAGCCCTATACTTGCATCTTCTGGGCATAAAATGATAGTATTTTGCTTCGGTTGCTTAAGGCAGCCGCGAAAAATGACGATAACAATAACTAAAGTGAAAAACCACGCAAACAACAATCTAGCTGAAGTAAGAGTCCACGATGGAGAGTCTATTGAGGCCGCACTTAGACGCTTCAAAAAAGAAGTAATGAAGGCTGGAATAATTCTAGAAGTTAAAAAACGTACTCACTACGAAAGCAAACGTCAACGCAAAAAACGCAAGAAAGCTGAATGTAAACGTAGAGCAGTATTCAATGCTCAAATAAAATTATCAGGCGCACCACATCCATCAGCGAAGAAGGATGATCGCAACGATCGCAGACCAGGTGGTTTCAAAGGTGGCAGAGATAAAGACTCTAATAGCTAAACAGTTAGTCAAAACTTACTCTGATAGAAGAGTGGTTGATGGACTTAGTTTCAGTGTTGCTGCTGGTGAAGCGGTTGCTTTACTTGGACCTAATGGTGCTGGTAAGACTACTAGTTTTGATATGGTGGTTGGGCTGGTTAAACCAGATTCTGGAACCGTATGGATTGATGATGAGAATATAACTGATTTACGTATCCATGAACGTGCTCGTTTGGGTATCGGTTACCTAACTCAAGAGCCTAGTGCTTTTAGGCAATTAACTGTGCGGGAGAATCTTGAGCTCGTTTTTGAGGAGCAGGGCTTAGATGCGGATGCTAGGCACAGAGAAGCTTCTGAGCTACTTAGAGAGTTTGGCATCCTGCAATTGCAGGACTCACTCGCTATAGCTTTGTCGGGCGGTGAGCGTCGTCGTCTTGAGATTACTAGAGTGCTTGCAACTAGACCTACTTTTGTTTTATTGGATGAACCGTTCACAGGTATAGATCCTATTGCCATAGAAGATATACAAGCGATTATTCGTGAGCTTGCTCATCAGCGTGGCATTGGTATTTTGATTACTGATCACAATCCTCGAGCGACTCTCTCTATTGTTGATCGAGCTTATATTATTCAGGACGGCAGGGTTATTAAAGAGGGCTCATCTGCTGAAGTTGCTAGTGATGAGATCGTTCGCAAATATTATTTGGGACAGGGATTTAGTCTAGCGATAACGTGACGATTAAGTTAGCGCTGATAATGCATTGCGATTATGATTAATACAATCGTCAATTAGCTGCTTATGCTTATCATGACCAGTATTCATGTCAATACCGCTACTGATGCGTGTCTGCATATCTAACTCAGCTATTACGGGACTTATATCTTGGTTGGCTCGGCTAGCTGGTTTAAGAAAACTTACCTGACCTGTTTGCATTTGCCAGTTATCGTTTTTATCAAATAATGGAAAGCGCCAGTTCAGCTGAGAGCTGTGCACTCCTGCTAAATTGTTTTTCAAAGAAAAAGGCACTATCAGCCCATTACTTTTGGGAAGTGCTGTAAAAAATGCCTCAGCAATTAAGGCTGTATTGCCCATTAAGTCTGGGTCTGCTGGATTGGCGACAGTTTTGTCTATGGTGTAATAGTGCCGGTATTGTTGTTGAACACGTTGTCTTTGTTCTTTAGTGGCATTAGTTAATTCGCCTAATTTACAGTGCTGAGCTGCGTACCAATAAGAATCACTAATACTAATAAAATTAGGACTCTTGATATCAAAAATACCTGTTGTTGGATTGCGCTTGAATAATACTTGAGCATGATAGTAACCTTTCTTTAGACTGCTTAGTAAGCGTTTTGGTTCATCTGACTTGTATTCAAGTTCTGGATTGGTTTTAGGGTCGTAGTATTTTTTGTACCATTCTAATCCCTGACTTGGATTTGGTGATCGGGTTAGTTTGCACCATAAGTTTTTGAGCCATGAATTACTGAATAATTTTTTAGCAGCATCGTTGCCATTTAAGGCGACGACTAAACTATTACCATCTTTGCTAATTACAGCGGTGTTGCTTTTACCATCAGCGTTGTAATACTCTATGATTTTTTGTAGATTAGGATCATCAGATTTACTAATAGGGCTAAATTTGGCTTCAGTCGTTTGAGCCAGATCAGTGGCTTCCGCTCTGTAGATAGGGTTGAAATTAGTTGTAAAAGGATTGTTAATCGCAGTTATTGGCTGAGATTCGGTGGTCATACGAGGTGCTGGTGCGGCGATACTCATGAGGGGGCTTGTTTTGGAATTGCCCATAACTGCGTTACGCTCGTCCTCAGCATGCTCATTGACGTTTAAGTCAACTCCGCTGCTTCGGACTCGCAAGCCTTGTTCTGGACAATTCTAAAACAAGCCATACTAGAGTATACTAATGTATTTACTTAATTGAAATTATTAATATCTAATTAAAAACCTCTAGGCTAAGCGCGAGACTAAGGCTCTGACTAAGCTGAAATGCTAGGATACTAGTCTTGTTCCCCAAGGGGTATTAAACATGGTAACTAAGGCACAAAAAGACGTAACTATAGAAGAACTCAAGGCTAAGTTTGGCGATGCAAAAGCAGTATACGCTACTACTCAAAAGGGCCTAACAGTTAAAGAAATTAGCGCATTGCGTAGATTACTTCGCCCGCACAAGGCTGAATACAAAATTGCTAAAAACACTTTAACGCGCAAAGCAGCTGAAGGTACTAGTTATGCGACTATGACTGATGATCTTTCAGGTCCTACTGCTTTAGTATTCTGCTATGACGATGCAGTTTCACCTGTAACTCAAGTAAAAACTTTTTCTAAAGAAACTAATGACAAGATTGAATTAATTAATGGTTTATTAGATGGTGAACTTCTAGATGCTACTAAGCTCAACAAGCTAGCTAATCTACCTGCTAAAGACGTTATACTTTCTCAAATCGCTGGTATGCTCGTTCAACCAGCAAGCATGATCGCTTACATCCTGAAAGAACTTTCAGAGAAAGGTGAAGGCAAAACACTTAAAGAATTTTTGGTTGCATCTAGCAACCAAGCTTCACAAGGGTCAGCGGAACCCGAAGCTAAAGCAGAAAGCGTGGAAACTGAAGCTGCAGCTCAAAATCCAGAAGAAGAGAAGAAGGAAGGAGAATAATTATGAGTAAAACACTAGACATTTTAGAAGCAATCAGTGGTTTAACTGTGCTTGAAGCAGCTGAACTTAAAGATCTTATGGAAGAGAAGTTCGGTATCGTTGCTGCAAGCGGCGGTGGCGGTGGCGGCGGTGGTGCGGTAGCAGCAGTTGCTGAAGAGAAGACAGCATTCACTGTTGAACTTACTGCAGGTGGCGCACAAAAAATTGGCGTTATCAAAGTAGTTCGTGAAATTACTGGTTTAGGTCTTAAAGAAGCTAAAGATTTAGTCGAAGGCGCACCTAAAGCTGTTAAAGAAGGCGTTACTAAAGAAGAAGCGGAGTCTATTAAAGCTAAGCTTGAAGAAGCAGGCGCGACAGTAACTCTTAAATAGTATATAGTTACCCAAGATGATCTAGAAAGGCACCCTTCCCGGGTGCTTTTCTGTTTTATGGTGATTATAATATTATTATAATCAAGCTAAATACTTGATATTAGCAAGAACTCGACTACAATAGTTTTATGACCTGCAGAGGAATGAAACTTAAATCTGATATTGACGCCGTAGCTTACGCTAGCGAGGCTGATATTGAAACTGTACTTAAGAAGTTTATTGCTACTAAGAACGTCAAGCCTGAAGCAGCATTACGCTGGGCCTTGCAACGAGCAACTACTGAAGCTGAGCGTGATTTGATTCGCAAGAAATTCCAAGAGAATTATGCTTCTGGAGCTTCCCTTATAGATTAGTTTTGAGCTTGCTGGCACAGCGTATAATAGCTCTAGGTCTTTTGCGCTGTTATGACTTATTACATTACTACCCCACTTTATTACGTTAATGATTTACCGCATATAGGTAGTGCTTACCCTACGATGGCAGCTGATTTTATCGCAGGTCACATGTTACAGCGCGGTGAGGATGTCGGTTTCCTAACTGGAACTGATGAACACGGACAGAAGATAGAGAAAGCTGCGGCTGCTAATGCTAAAAGCCCGCAAGAACATTGCGATTATATAGCAGGCGAGTTTAAGAAGCTTTGGGATTTACTGGAGATAGATTATCAGTATTTTCGCCGCACTAGTGCTCCAGATCATAAAGCTTTCGTAGCAGAGTTCTTCGCTAAGGTGGAGGCTAATGGCGATATTTATAAAGCAAATTATGAAGGACTCTACTGTGTTAGCTGCGAAGATTTTAAACTAGAAAAAGATCTAGATGAAGTGAATGGTGAATTGCATTGTCCGGTGCATAAACAGCGAGTTGAGAACTATGCTCAAGAAAATTATTTTTTTAAACTCTCTAAGTATGAAGCACGTTTGCGCGAGTATATAGAGAAGCACCCAGATTTTATTTATCCAGAGAATCGCCGCAATGAAGTTCTAGGTTGGATTAAAGAAGGACTAAGAGACTTCCCTATATCACGTTGTAATATTAGTTGGGGTATTGATGTGCCGGGTGATGGCTCGTCATTGCGAGCCGAAGGCGAAGCAATCCAGACTCAGAAAATATACGTTTGGTTTGATGCTCTACTTGGCTATATCTCTGGGCTAGGCTCTGATCGTGATAAATACTGGTCAGGGCAAATCACTCATATTATCGGTAAGGATATTCTTAGATTCCATGCGGTTTACTGGCCAGCGATGTTGATGTCAGCAGGTTATACTTTGCCGACTAAAGTCTTTGGACACGGCTTCCTAACTAAAGATGGCATGAAAATGGGTAAGACCCTCGGTAATATTATTGATCCAGTCTCGCTGATTAATACTTACGGTGTTGATGCAGTGAGATTTTATTTCTTGCGCGAAATTATATTTGGGCGCGATGGTGATTTTACTGAAGAGGGTTTCGTGCAGAGGCTTAATGCTGATCTGGCTAACAATTTAGGTAATCTACTTAATCGTTCGCTTAATTTAGTGAATAAATATTTTAATGGTATAGTGCCGAAACTAGATCTAGCTAATCCTAGTCTGGATGCTGCTTCTAAGCAAAAAGCTGAAGCACTTAATTCTAAGTTTAATGCACTTAAGAGCGAGTTCTCTAAGTCTGTAGATAAATTGGATCCACATCAGGCCCTTGAGTCTGTGTTCCTTGCCCTTAATGAAGTGAATGTTTATATTAGTGAAATAGCACCCTGGAAACTGCTTAAAGCTGATGCGACTAATCAAGATGCCGCTCTTAGTTTGGCTTTGTCGCTGGATGCTTGTCGCCGAGCAGCTATATTGTTAGCACCGCTGACCCCTAATATCTCTCGTCGCATTTTTGAGCAGCTTGGTTTATTAGTAGCAGCTGACGATTTATCATTGCGAGTCGAAGGTAATTCGTCATTGCGAGCCGAAGGCGAAGCAATCCATAAGCGCAAACTATTACTTACAAATATTTTTAGTTTAGCTAATTATGATCAACAGCCTAAATACCAGATCCCCACTGAGCTTACGCCGATATTTCAGAGATTAGAGACAGCAGCATTGCTTAAGCAATAAGAGGAGTTT
>CAYUFH010000030.1:0-15399 GCA_964444015.1 uncultured Gammaproteobacteria bacterium
CTTGAGTATTAGCTGCAATCAGCTCGGTAACCGGCTCAGCGACATCACCATTAGCGATACGTACCTGAACTTTTTTGGCAACTTTATCAATAATTACTGATCTCTCTTGCGAGCTATAGTAATGAATACCCCCAATAGGTTTAGTGGCGTTATAAATTATTCCGCGCGCATGAGCGTCATCAGCTAAGTTTGTAGGTACAGTGTAGTCCATATTTTAGTTACTACTCATATGCCCGTAGGGCCATCTATTTTATCTACGGCCACGAACCGATGAGATAATATTTTTGCACGGGCAGACTAGCACCCAAGGGGCACTACTTAAATAATAAGACTAGACTTAGGGGGGCTTGTTCCAAGGTCAGATAACATGCTAAGATAACCCACCATGACTGCCCCATTTAGCCTTTTACTACCAAGAATCAGTAACGCACTAGCTACTGCTTACAAGCAAGCCAGTGATGGCCGTCCTCTAGACTTCAGCACCAGCATAGAAACAGAAGCCGTTTCAGGCAAAACACATGTAGCTGATTTTACGGTTGCTGCTGCTCCTGAACAAGCAGCTAATTTTGTAGAGCTTGCTTTGCATAATGCTGAAGCTGGCACTGAAAAAGAAAAGTTAGTTCGCATGCCAGCAGCAGAATCAATCCAAGCTGAAACTTGGCAAGACAGTCCAGATCCTAGCCGTACTAGCCAAAAAATTTGGGAGGCTTTTAATAAAATTAGCGATGGTAGAAACTTCTTAACGCAATTAGATTTTAACTACGCCAAGTTTCTTAGTAGATTAGCGAAACTCAATCCTAAGAGCCTAGAATTAACTAAACATGTCAGTAAGACCGCTGAAACCGGCGATATGCGAAAAACAGAACAATTAATCAAAGAAGGTGCCGATATAACTTTTGATGAAGCTGGACATAATCCGTTTTACTATGCAATTAAATACAACAAGCCTGAGACCTTAGCTAAGCTCGCTCAAACTTTTCCACATTGGGTTAATATGCCTTGCACTACCCAAAGGTCTATTAATGGACTAAGCACAGAGCCTGGCTGGCACCCACTAAGAGTCGCTATCGCGAAAGAAGACTTAGAAAGCGCACAAGTATTAATAGCAGAGAGAGCCAATCCCAACACTCGCTCTGGGCTCAATAATGATAGAACCCCAATTGAACAATTAGAGTTCCTGCAGGCTAATTGCCCTAATAATGAAGTGGGACAAAAAAGACAAGAAGTATTAAGCACTATAGTTGACGCTATAAGACCAAATCCACGCAAATAGGATTGTGGTCAGAAAGCTTCTCCGCTCCGCCTCGATATGAATTATTCAAGTCTCTAAAAGTACGCCCGAAAGCCGGAAAATATTTTTTGACTTGCTGCTCATATATAGGTTTAACGAAAATCCAATCGATTTTAAATTTAGCCAAACCGAAAGAACGCTTCAGTTGAAAAGTCTCAACAAAGCCCTTAAGTGCTCGCTGGTTGGAGTTGGACCATTTGGCATGATTATCAGTGAAAGCCCAAGCGGCATCTCCATCATTATCAAAATGTGCATCATCATCAAATTCAAAATTTTCTATTGCTTTAAAGAATGAATAGCTTTTGTTTGGCAGCAGTATTGGGATGGGTCTTACGGTGGGATCTCTATGTTTACGCAAAGTCCCTAGGCTAAGACTAGAAGTATTAGTAATTAAAGAATATGGATTAATAAAACTAAGTGCCGTTTTAGCCAAAAACTCAAGATCAGTCACCTTAGATGAAACAAGCTTAAGCACGGACGTTGGACCAGCATCACCCTCAAAATTATTCATATCACCTGCTAGAACTACTGGTGTTCTAATACCACGTATTTGCTCTAATATATATTCAATTTGATCTCGCCTACACTTAGGTTTGCAGCGGTTCTCCAAGTGAGTGCTAATAACTGTTATCAACTCCTGATTAGGCAATAATATTTCTGCTATTAAAGCAATGCGCCCTCCTCGCCGCAATTCTGTAATAATTTGTTCGTCGACTGTAGCCTTCGCTGCCAGCCTGCGGCTTGACTCCAGCAAACTAAGATTACGCAGCTCACCTTCATACCAGTCATAACACTGCGGCAAATGTAATAATCGCACTGATTTAATGGGATAGCGTGAGATTATGGCGTTGCCGTGCAAACCCTTGTAGCGACCGAGATCTAAACTAGGGTCATCAACAATACTAGGATCTATTTCAACAAATTCTGGCGCAAAAGCATAGTCAGCATGCAGTGCAGCGGCAAGCTCAGCGGCGATATTGCGATAAGCAGTGCGATTCATACCAAAATCTACCTCATTAAGAAGTAAAACATCGCTATGAGAAATATAATGAGCCTCTTCTTCTAATCTAGCGTTATCATCACTATCTTCTGGATACAAATCACTATCAATATAGTCACGCATATAAGCATGCGGGTCAGTAAATAAAGAACGAATAGCGTCAATATTAAAACCGCGCTCAATATTCCAGTGCACTATTCTTAGATAATCGTGTTTTGTTGTAGAGTTATGCTTAAAAGATTTCTGCCGAGCTTGTTTTTGCTTGAGCACAATTATATCCAAAATTTGTTCAAACTTATTATCCTTAAGCGCAGAGATGTTAATGTTATCTACTTGCTCAGCAGATATTATTCTAGTCTCAGCAGAAGCCGGCAAAGCCAAGACTAGAGCTAGATTTAAGGATAATAAATAGCGGATAAGATGGACTAGCAACATCTTAATTATGACATTTAGCGAGAAAATCGCATAGTCAAAGACTCAGCGTGGAATAATAGGATTATGCCTAAAAAATTAATTGCAATTATTATTCTGCTTGGTTTTGTATTTTCATTAATCATGCCAGCACAAGCCTATGAGCTTGATGAAACCCTAACTAAAGTTAGATGGATTAGTTCTCATGATATTGGTGGAGCTATAGATTTAGAAGTAACTAGTTCTGAAGAAGAAAGTGCTTTCCCTAAAGGTACAGTTTTACATGGTAAATTTACTGAACATAGAGAGAAGCGCAGACTTAGTCGTAGTGAAATCGTCAAAGTAGAACTTGGCTCTGCGACTCTGCCTAATGGTTCTGTCGAGAAACTAGATCAGACTCTTAAAATTATTCCTCGCTCTAAACATCGCAATTTACGCTGGGCTGGTAATACTGCTTTCATGGCTACAGGTTTAGTTCTTGGTATAGCAGCAGATACTGTTACGCTTGGTTTACCTATTGGTCGTGGTGGTCTTGCAGCTTGGACTGCAGCTATGGATGCCAGTGAAACTGATGGTTCCAAGCTTAAAGCTGGGGCTAAAGGCTTCGTGAAGGGTGCCTTGCAACCTTTACCATGGTTAATTTCGCGCGGCTTAGATCTTAATCTAGAGCCTGGCTCTATTGTTGAGATTAACGATGGTGGCGATGAGTATCTAGTAGCTCATAAGCTAGCTAACTAGATTATAAGTATTCTTTATAAAGATTCTTAGCGATAACTATGCGCTGCACCTCTGAAGTACCTTCGTAGATCTCAGTGATCTTAGCGTCGCGCATATAGCGCTCAAGGTTATATTCCGTAGTGAAACCATAGCCGCCATGTATCTGTACGCCTTGGATAGTATGTTTCATCGCCGCTTCTGACGCGAAGACTTTCGCTTGTGCAGCAGCTCTTGTGAAAGGCTCGCCACGATCATGCATCGCAGCAGCAGACCAAGTTAATAAACGTGCAGCATCAATATCAGTAGCCATATCAGCTAGCTTGAATTGAATTGCTTGGTGTTCCATTATTTTTTGTCCAAAAGTTTCGCGCACATTAGCGTACTGAATAGACTCCTCAAAAGCAGCGCGCATAATACCTATTGCTTGACCTGACATACCGATGCGTCCACCATCAAGAGTTGACATAGCAATTTTAAAACCATCACCAATTTTACTTAGTATGTTCGCTTTAGGTACGCGGCAATTATCAAAATGTAATTGAGTGGTAGAACTCGCACGTATACCAAGCTTATCTTCTGGCTTGCCGAAGCTAAAGCCCGGAGTGCCTTTTTCTACAAGAAACGCTGTTATACCTTTATGCTTAAGTTCTCTATTGGTTTGTGCTAGCACTAGATAGATCTCAGCTTCAATACCATTGGTAATCCAAGCTTTAGAGCCATTGAGCACATAACTATCACCATCTTCTACTGCCGTAGTATTCATGCCTGCAGCATCAGAACCATTCCCTGGTTCAGAAAGCGCGAAGGCACCAAGCTTGGTGCCAGCTGCTAGTGGTCTTAAGAATTTTTCTTTTTGCTCGTCGTTAGCCCAGTCGTTAATTGGCTTAGTGCATAATGATAAATGCGCAGAGAAGATAGTTCCAGTCGCAGCGCAAACTCTTGACAGCTCTTCAACAGCAATCGCGTAACAAATATAATCCATGCCACCGCCGCCCCATTTCTCATCAACAGTAAGACCAAGCAGACCAGCTTCTGCCATCATTGCAACGTTCTCGTGCGGGAATCTATGACTCTTGTCTATTTCCTTAGCGCGCTCAGCAAACTGCTCGCTAGCAAGTTCACGCACCATGCGCTGGATCATTTTTTGATCTTCATTAAGAGTAAATTGAGTACTAGTTAAAGTTGATTGCATACTTTGATTATATGCCCAGGATTTTAACTTAGAATAAATCTGTCTCTTATCTTATAAGTCATTCAGCCTAAAACTATTTAAATAATCTCAAAAATAATTTCCATAAATTTGCAACACTAAAAGGCTTTCTCTCCACTAAAACAGTATCTCTAGTCCTAAATTCCTTTATGGCAACAGCCCTTGCAGCAGCACCAGGTGGAAGATATTTCCCAGACTTAGCAGGGAATTGCATATATGGTCTCAGAGGAGCGACCTTCGGTTGATTTAAGGCAGCCGTTATATAACTTTTGCTCACAACAAAATTATATTGCTTCTAGTAGGCTATTCACTAAAGCATTAAGCTTAGTTTTATCTGCGCCGCCTTCAGTCATCACTACTAATAAATATTGCTCGCCATTATGTTTAAACACGCAAGCGTCATGATAGGAACGCGAAGTCCAGCCAGCTTTAGAATAAAATTCGTCTATCAAGCCTAAGGCTGCCGCAATAAAATTACTAGCCTGGAAATCAGCATTAGGACTGCGTTTGATCATCTTCGTTAAATCTATATCAGTGCCTTGGCTTGCCATTAATGTTTTCATTACTTGCGCCACGTCTCCTATCGCGCATTGATTGGCTTGCAAATTTAGTAGTTGCTTATCGCGACCATAATAATCACACTCAAAACATTTATTAGGAATGCGCAACTGCTCTGAGTATCCTGCACTAAAAAAACTATGTATTAAATAGCGCCCTGTGACAAACTTATCTAAAGCAGAAGCTTCAAGTTCAAGCCCAGATTCGGTTTCAGAAATAAAATCAACTAGATAATGCAAGGCGTCATTATCCGACTCCCTTAAACTAGCTTCTAGAGCTTTTATTAGATTACTGCGATATTTACTAAGATGTTCTTGCTGGCTATAGCTGATAATTACTGAACTGCTAGGCTTAAAACTCGCCGCCTGCATAATTAAATCCCTTGCTGCTACTGCCACAAACAGCTTTAAGAGGCTGGCTGGATGAAAAACTATATCCAAGCCTTCTTGTTTAAGGACCTTATCGGTGCTAAGATTTTCTAACCATAAAGCGTGCATCAGCTCTTGAATTTTACTGCAAAAGGTTGATAAATATGCTTTAATTGTATTATCTTGATTGATGCCACGCTAACGCCAAGCAGAAGACCTCATGGACAGCGCATGCGGCTAGGCCACGCAGGAATCCAGAGAAATGCTGCCACAGAAGAAGAAAAACGGGTAACCCCACCCAGGAAACCAGAGCACAAACCAGTAATTCTAAGAAGGCGAACAGCTGCTAGTTTATTAACCCAGGTACAAGAAGATCCACAAAAAATTACCAAGTGGAGACAAGATCTGCTCAAAGCAATTAGGTGTGAAAATCTTCCGAAATTTCAACGACTACTAAATGAAAAACCGAAGGGCACTGATCTAGATTTTGGTTATGAAAAAGTAGTACTCCCTTACAAAATCACACCATTAGTAGTGGTAATAGATGGGAAGCGACATCCTGACATGGTTCGAAGCTTACTAGCAGCTGGTGCCAGTCCTTGGTACGGTGAAATGAGAACAGATCTTGTTGCATTAGCCGAAGCAAGATATCCGAGCCGTGATGAACCATACACCATACGCGGTATATAATATTTACTTTAAGTTAAACTCCAATCTATAAGCTGCTCACCTCTAGATTCTAGATATTGATTAGCTTTAAGAAAATGCCCGCAACCAAGAAAACCTCGATGCGCAGAAAGTGGAGAAGGGTGGGGTGCTTCAAGTACTAAGTGCTTAGTCTTGTCTATCATTGCAGCTTTCGCGCGCGCTGAACTTCCCCAGAGCATAAAGACTATGCCTTCTCGTTTCTCATTGAGAATTTCTATTACTCGCGAAGTAAAAATCTCCCAACCGTGCCCAGCATGCGAGTTCGCCATACCCGCGCGCACACTAAGACAAGTGTTCGGCAAAAACACTCCTTGGCGTGCCCACGATTCTAAGCAACCATGCTTAGGTTTAGTGATTCCTAGACTTTGATTAAGCTCCTTAAAAATATTTACTAAAGATGGCGGCGCTGGAATACCTGGTGGCACCGAAAAACATAATCCATGAGCTTGGCCAGGACCATGATAAGGATCTTGTCCAAGAATAACTACTTTGACTTTATCGAAAGGCGTATAGTTAAAAGCATTAAACATATTCGCCCCACTCGGATAAACAATATGTTCTTGCATTTCTGCTGCTAAAAAGCCACGCAAATCTTGCATATATGCTTTATTAAACTCCTCTTCAAGCACTGTTAGCCAGCTTGAGTCGAGTTTGATTTGTCTTTGTTGATGCGGGTTTTGAGGATTTTCTACTTGCGTATTTGTTTCTAAAATAGATTTTTGCATAAATGAAATCCGCTTAATGTCCAGAGGAAAAATGACCCCTTTCATTCTACTAGGTAGAGGCCGGATAATGCTCAAGTATGAAAGACAACGAGCTAAGTACTAGATATATGGCTGAGTTTTACAAATTACTTGCTTTTATCTTATGGACGCCATTAGGAGTCTTTAGCCAAGAATTAATTTCTGGTACATTGGTGGTGAATAATTACCTTTGGGTACGAGTTCCTGCCATCTTGTTCTTTGCCACAGTAGGACTTGCCTACATGTTGTCCGGAAGAAAACTATTGATAGAATGGAGGGGAAGTGATGATACCACAAGATGTTTATGATAATTTATGGCGACTTTGGCTGCTTATAAGTATAGTTGTAGGGTTTACGGCGGTTATGTACTTTACAACATATAGACCAATGATGAAAAACTTTAAACGTATGGCCGATCAACGCTCCTCAAACTCAGCTGCTAATTGAGTTCTCTGGCTTTCATCTAATAAATATTTATCCGTACCCAATGCCATGCGCTGCCTAGTAATTTCATAAGCAAATATTGCTGCTGCCACTGATAAATTAAAGCTTTCAACCCAACCAGCTTGCGGAATAGTGATGAGATGATCAGCTAAGTTTTGCGCTTCGGCACTTAAGCCGCGATGCTCATTACCGAAAGCCATAGCCATACGCCGCGCACTAAGATCTGCACTGTATATATCCTCTACTGGGGCTTCAATTTTAGTGCGGCTACTACCTTCTCTATATGCTGGTTGCACCGTTTCTGAAGCCACTACTGGCGAAGCCACAGTGCCCCAGATGTCATAGCCAAGTTTTTTAAGATCAGTAAAACAAGCTTCGGCACTTGAATAAATCATAAAATCTAACCACTTGTTAGCTGATGAAGATGAGAGCTTGCCTATGCGCTTGGGGTCAAAAGCTTTTTGGCTAGCAAAAATTAATGCTATGCGTTGAAAACCAAAAACCTCAGCTGTTCTAAAAACCGCTTGAGCATTATGCGGATCAAAAATATCCTCAAGAATAATAATTCCTTCTTGGCGCTTGGCGCTAATAGTTTGCAGTTTGGCTAAGCGCTCAGGTGTTACCATAACTAAAACTTCTTAGGTTTAGGTAAAAATTCCTTGAATAAAATTAAAAAACTAAAGTACATTATTGCCGCAGCAAAAGCGGTCGCAGGCAGTGAAAGAAGCAGCCTATCAAAATAAGCACTAGAGTTAGGATTGAAACATTCATAAATAGCAGTAAACAATATTGCATACAAAAGAGTTACTATAAATTTATCTGGAATTTGTTTAGGGTTAATCCAAGCCGCGATTAATGCAAAAACAATATAGAGCCAAGGATAATTAGAATGATAGAGAAGTGCCACACTGAAACTTGAAGCCAATACTGCCAGTACTAGAGTTTCATAGAAGCCAAGTAAACTTGCAAAAACCAAAACAGCAGTAAAAAGTAAATTAACCTTAGGATCAAAAACTATCTGCAACAAGAGCAGAGCTAAGACAAGCAAAACTGCCTTGAGAAGAAAAGCATCAAGGAATTTCATTATTTAATATACTCGGGAGCTATAGTCTTAGAGCTGCTTCCAGCAGGGAAGAAAACACTAGCTGATTCTTGTTTGTTTCTATCTCTAAACATCAAATCAATATTTTCTCTATTTGGATCTATAGTCGTTGAACCAGCAGCAACTGCTTGCACACCTTTAGTTGACATTAAATCTGGAAGATCCACCGCAATACCTGCTTGCTCAACTCCCACTGAAGCATCTTGCCTAGCAGTATCAGCAACTTTTTGTACCGTTTCAGCCTTAGCTCTTAGCTTAGCGGCTTTTAAATCTTTTTTAACAGCACCCATTAATTTTTCTAGGGCGTCTTTCTGGTTTTTAAGACGCTGGTACTGTGCTTGCGCATTAACCAATTTGTCTTGGGCATAAATTTGCGGATCATTATAGTCATCTGCAGCATAACTAGTTAGCGGGCTAATCACGCTTATAAAAATTAATCCACCAATAAATAAGTTCTTCATCATAAGAGCCATTATAAGATCAAGTCTTATTTTTGCCCATAGTCTATTTAGGACTTTAATAACTCTAATAAAGCCTGGAAATTGGTCCAAGCTCGCCCACTTTGAACCGCTTCTAGGCTTATTGCGTAGTTTTTGGCTAGTAAAGACTTAAACGAATCTCCAGCAAACAAGGCATCTAAGTCACGGTCCAAAAGCAGCAATAGTGCTGCATTAAGGCAAGCGGTCTCTAATTTAGCACTAGTCGCTTGATTTTCTCCTTGCAGTAAAGCTTGAATAATCGCCGCGTTTGCCTTGGAATCGGCTCCCGTTAGCTCACTAATACTAGAACGCTTTAAGCCTAAATCCTCAGGGCTAAAGCTAAAATCGAGGATTTTAGTGCCCTGCAAGAAACGTAGCTCAGAATCACTACAACTACTAAGCTCATCTAGTTTAATACCAGTAGAACGCAAAAGACAGGCTCTATTAAGTTTAGACTCCTGAATAAAAGATGCTAGCGCGCCAGTTAAGGATTCGAGCCAGCGCCTTTGCCCCACTCCAATCACCTGTCCTTTAAGAAGAATCGGATTAGTCAGCGGTCCTAATAGGCTAATAAAACCCGTGCATTGATGCTGCCTGCAAAGAGTTTTGACTCGCAGTAATAAATCACCAGTTACCCGGCTAGCCAGAAAAGCCAAATTGTGTTTCTCTAAGCCTAATAAACGCTTAGAATAATCGGCTTTAAGATTAAAGCCTAAGGCCTCTAGAACATCCACTGAGCCTGATTTACTAGTAGTGCTTCTGCCACCATTTTTGCTAATTTTTAGTCCTGCACCAGCTGCAATAATTGCAGCAGTGGTAGAGATATTAAAAGTATTAGCACCATCACCACCAGTGCCAGCACAGTCATAGACTTGATAACTAGTATCAATACGCGGCTCTATTGCAAAAATATAATTAGCAAAAGCAGTTAATTCTTCAGCGCTTTCACCACGTTCATGCCAAGAACTAACGAAATCAAACAGTGCCTCATCGTCAAGCTCTGGAAGTTTTCTAAAAAACTTATCGGGGATTAGCAAGTCGGCATCAAGCTTCACTAGCCTCAATTGTAGAATGGATTAAAATCTAGGACTAATACTAAGCAGCGACTAATTGATCAAAATGCTGTTTACGCTCATTTTCAATAATCATTGCGGCTTTAGTGAGTGAACGTGGGAACTCACGACCACGCATTAAAAGTTGTTCGTCCCAAGAGCGTGGCTTGAACACATCTACTATCATTTTCACTGCTTCGCGAACATCAAAGTCTTTGCAGCTAAAAATATCTACTGTTAAAAAGCCTTTCTCTGGGAAAGTATGGAAAGCTATGTGGCTTTCAGCGATTAGCACTATACCGCTAAGACCCCAATCATCTTCTACTAAGCCATTATATTTAAAGACATAGGCAGGCATTATCTTGGTCATCCCCATCTTGCCTGGTAATTCATCTAGCAGCTCGCTTAATACTGATATATCCGTAAGGGCTTTAAAATCGCAGCCAGAAGCTTCCATTAACAAGTGTGGTCCAAACATTAAGCTATATTCCTCCCATAATCCTTTATGATAGACATGAATAGTAACAGCAATACCTAATCTTGTGAAGACTTAATCATTAATATTTACTAAGAATAATTATCAGGCAAAAATAACAATACAGATTCGGATAATAATTGCTAAAATATGTATTGTTAGATTATGGAGATCAAGGGAAACAGCCCAATTGCCAGCAATGGCAATCCTATACAGCCTGAGGCCAAAAATCCGGCCGCAACCAGCAGCACTAATGCGGCGACTTATCGCCCTTTAGATATTCGCAATGATGAGCTTAAAGATCTGCACGCAAGTGAAAGCAATAGTCCTAGTGAAATAAAAAATCCTCGTTTCGCCAATATCGGTATGCAAGCTTTCGCCAAAGTCGGAAGAGTCTTAGCAGGGGTCGGAGCTGCGTTTTGCGGCGCTTTAACTGCTACTGCTTTGTTTTTATTTAGCGCCAAGATTGCTTTTCTCTGTGCCATCCCTACCCTTGCCTGCTTAGCTGCATTTATTGCTCTTAAACCCAACCAAGAATTGAAACTTAATATGGAAGAAAAAGACGTAGATATTATTAAGGAAGTGGCTAGTGATCAAGAAAACGCAAGACCCGAATTCATACTGAGTCGTAGCGGCGACCTAACTAAAGCCTTAAAGAACCTAAGAAATGCCTGGAGCAGTATCAGTCCTGATAGAAGCCATAAAGATCCTCAATTAAAATACAAACCTTATCTAAATCAATTATTAAACCTAGAGAAACTCAAAGCTAAGCTAAACCCTATTATTCAAGCTGCTACCGAAAACAAGCTTAAAGAAGCCACCCTAGACTCACTAAAACAAATGCGTGAAATTGTTGACACTACTGTAAGTGAGATCGCTGCCTTCCTTAAAACTAAAGGCGTGGATTTTAATAATATAAACGCTTAGAATGGTATGACCAAGCGTTGACCAACCCTTAAAGTATTCGAGCTTAAACCACTAGCGGTGCGGATTTTCTCGGTTTCTGTCATCGCAGTAGTCCCATAAAACTTGGCTGCAATAGTTTGAATAGTGTCTCCTGCTTGAACTTTATACTCAACAACGGACCCTTTTTTGGGTTTAAGTAATGGGGATTTATTCGCTAGATCTTCTTTGCCGCCAACTTGAATGTTCTCTACTAGCATCTCTTCGCGCACACCATCGGTATGAATTATTTTGCGTGAGGCTTTGGTTTTACCATCGACAACGACACTAGTACCACGACGCAAACTTAATTTTTCTCCACTAGGCACTATTAAATAAACCAAAGCAAAAATTAAAGCCACAACCGCTACTGCAAATAAAACTCCACCCCAAAAACGCAATTTACGTGTATCCTCAGAACTAATTGCTGATAACTGCACGGGATCCCAAAATGCATTTAATTGAGTTTCGTGCTCGTGTTCTTTAGTCATGCATCTTTATTTTATCGAGAAAAAGCATATCCATGGCATTAATCTCTAAATTATCTATATTTGCTCTGTGGATAATAGTTTGAGTATTGGTAAATATTGGCGCTACTACTACATTCTCTTTTAGTAAAATTTCTTCTGCGCGGCGATATAAATCACGGCGCTCGCGAGAATCAATGTTTAATGTCGCGGCTTTTGCAACTAAAGCATCATAAGTCGCATTAACAAATCCAGGATAGTTAATTGGATTATTAGTCATAAACAATTGCATAAAACTATCTGGATCAGGATAGTCAGCAGTCCAATTCATTCTAAAAATGTCTGGTGGATTAGTATCTAGAGCATTTAAGTAAGCCTTCCATTCCATGCTTCTAAGCTCCACGGTAAGACCTAGTTCGCGCCGCCACATCGCCTGCAAAGTCTCTGATATTAACCTTGCCTCTTCGGTGCTAGGAAAAGCAAACACTAAATTAGTTGGGAGCTTAGCGAGCTTATATTCAGCGCGAGCGAGCTCCGGATTATAAGCCAGATCAGGATCAGCAAGATCCTCGTGATAGTAATCAGGCAAACCTGGTGGTATCCAGCTAGCACTAGGCTTATAACCTCGCTTAAGTGCCACAACTAAAGCTCGCCTATCTATCGAATAAAACAAAGCCTTGCGCAAATGCAGATCAACACTCTTGTTATTAAAACCAACATAAGTACTTCTAAGCAAAGGGCGCCTGAGCAAACGCTCATCACTAGCAAGCTTCCGCTCCATATCTTTAAACTCACTACTTGGCAAAGAGCGATTATCAACGAAATCTATCTGATGATTTTTAAATAGAGTATAGGCTTGCGACTGCTCGGCTACCATAAAAAATTTAATGCGCTTAATTGCTGGGGGCTTGCGCCAATAATTATTAGAGCGTTCAAGTTCGATTTTATATTCATGCTGCCACTTACTTAGCCTGTAAGGTCCATTGGTAACCAGGTGCTCAGCCTCTATCCATTTATCACCATATTTATCAATAAGATCTTTGCGAATAGGCAGTGTCAATCCGCAAGCACTTAAATAAATAAAATACGGCGCTGGTTTCTTAAGCTTAATATATAAAGTCTGATCATTAAGCGCCTTGCTGCGCTCAAGATCAATTATAGAGAGCAATTCAGCATATGGTGCCGCTGTTGCTGGATCCAAGACTCGCCGAAAAGAATCTATAAATTGTTGCGCTGTTACCGGCTGCCCATCAAACCAATGTGCCTTAGGATCCAAATGAAAAATATAAAGATCTTGGGCTGGGGAAATCTCCCAGCTACTTGCAATCATCGGCTCTACAATAATTTCGCCTTGATCATTAGTTGAATAACGAGTAAGCCCATGCATTAGATTGGAGATTACATCAAAAGAAAAAGCATCACTAGCTTTATTCCAGTCCAAAGTAGCAGGCTCACAAGAAAGATTCAGCCTTAAAGTATTAGGCTCAAGATTGCGCGAGCAGGCGCTTAAGAGCAAAACTATCAACACTAGCGTCCATAAGCTTTTCATTTAATTGCGCGGCGCCACTGCCGTTTCAAAACTTACCTTGGTATCGTTGCGCTCATCATAAAGATTAACTTTAATAACAAATAATTTATCGTAAGTACTGCCAGAATAATCAAAAACTACCGTTGATTTATAAACAGAAAACTCATCAGTAACATCACTGCGCTTTACATGCCCAACATAGCCACGCTTAAAGATTTTAGCTTCATCTGGTCTTTCTTCTTCAACTAGCTCTGGCGGCATAAAAGGCCACTCATGGCTAGAAGACTCCGTGTATTCAGCAGACTGATCCTTGTATTGCAAAACCTTCAGGCGAGCGCTTTTACTAAGCACCGGTCCGTCTTCCCTCTCAGGATCTGACTTTGGCGCTGCGAAATAATACAAGTAATAATCGTAACTATGAATAGTGGAGAACTCTTGTCCTGGGTTCAATATCCCTTGCTCAGCTTTTTGTTCTAGATTAGATTTTTGTTTCTTAAACGGATTAACTCTAACTATTTCTAAAACTCGCCACGGGCCAGCATCTGCTACTTTAGGAGCTTCTACCTGTTTAGGGTGCTTAATCTCAGCATCAAAACTAATATTAGGAATAGCAAAATATAAATAAGGCTTATCAAGCATCGCATCCTCGGGGAAGGGCACCCCAGGACTATATGAATCATCCGCGAAGATATAATCCCGACTGGCATGTTTAATTCTCTCTGCTAAATCTTCTAGCGAAGTCCTGGCGTTACGCTGCAAGAGCCCAAAACTAAATGCCTTATTAAAGAATCTATAGCCTTGGTTATAGTAGGCATAAAGCAAGCCTGTTACCACTGCAAGTATGCTGATAACAACTATAAGTTCTAGTAAGGTATGCCCGCGACAATTACGCACTCACTTTAGTATGGCTCTAGCTGAGAAGCCCTGCAAGCCATAAGCCCATTGCTTAAGATAAGCTCGTGTTATACTATTTATATTATGTCCCTAGAATCCCAGCTACTCACCCTAAGCTTTAATACCGCAAGAACCATGGCTGAATCTCGTGCTTGGGCTGCTATTCAAAAAGCCAGAGCAGGAGCTAAAGTCCAAAAAGACCCTAATACCGAGCTTGTCAAACGAAAATTCAAAATTGGGCACAAAGAATTAGAGTTCTGCTTATACTGGGATACGCCTAATTATCGAGTTGTGGTCAAAAATAAAAAAGGCAGTCCATTAGCTAGTGCCAATCTCTCCGCACGAACTCTTAATGAAGTTCTTTGCCAGCCCCCGGTAGCTAATAACGTAGAGCTTATAGCTAAACTCATAGAAACCACAGAAGGGTTAACCTTAATCAACAAACTAACTGATCTTGCTCAAGAACTTAGTGTGGCTGAAAAATAATTCTATACTTATATAGTGCCCCGCCCTCTAATACTCGGTATCACTGGTAATATCGCCTGCGGTAAATCTCTCGCTGGTCAGTTTCTACGTGAAGCTGGAATAGCAGTCTTAGACAGTGATGAAGTAGTGCATCAACTCTACGCCACAGATAAAGACCTACAAAACAAACTTCAAGCTCAGTTCGGCACTATAGATAGGCATCTTATCGCTGGAATGGTTTTTGGAGCCGAGAATAAAGCCAAGCTCAGGATTCTAGAGTCCCTGATACATCCAGCCGTAGGATTGAAATTCGAAGAATGGCTTAAAGCTAATAGCGGTTCTAAAATAGTAGCGAACCTAGTGCCGCAGCTCTATGAAGCGGGGCTAGAGCCTCGCTACGATAAAATCCTAGTCATAACGACTAAGCCCGAGTTGCAACTAGCTCGCCTCTCTAAGCGCTACCCTGAACTTAGTCAGGCAGAATTAGAGAAGCGCATTTCAGCGCAAATGCCACAAGCAGAGAAAGCTAGTCGTGCTGATTACAC
>CAYUFH010000031.1:0-6709 GCA_964444015.1 uncultured Gammaproteobacteria bacterium
CTCATATACACTCCGCTGCTCGGGACTCGCAAGCCTTGTTCTTGACGGTCTCAGAAGAGGTCTAATATATGTTATAATAAGATAAGAGCATGGGTTAGTATTAAAGCATGCCACAAACAGCGACAATAGAAATTTATACTTGGGATCATTGCCCTTATTGCAAAAAAGCTTTAGCTTTACTCGAGTCTAAAGCGCTAAGTTATAAGCAAATTAAACTCGATGGTGATGAGCCTGCTCGCGAAGCTATGGCTCTTAAGACCAAAGGCAACCGTAAATCAGTGCCGCAGATTTTTATTGACGGTGTTTCTGTTGGTGGTTGTGATGATGTGCACGCATTAGAGGCTAGCGGCGATTTGGATAAATTGGTGAATCGTGGCTAAAACTAAGAAACCCAATGGATTTCACGATCCTCAATTAGTTGAGCGCGCCCGTTTGTTTCGCAAACAAAAATCGCTAGGTCAATGTTTTCTGGTTAGTTCGATGGTGTTAGAAGATATTTGTGACTTTACTGTTAGTCCTACCGATACTCCTAGTCAAGATGGTGATTTGGTTTTAGAAATAGGGTCAGGTATAGGTTTTTTAACTGAGAAGCTTGCTCCTAGAGTGCGCAAGCTATATACAGTAGAACTCGACGCTAGTTGTATGACTGCGCTCAAATTCATTCAAATAGAGCATCCTAATGTAGAGGTTACTAGGGCAGATATTTTGCAAACCCAGTTAAGTGATTTAATCGGTGGAGAGCTTGCCAGCAAAATTCTTAAAGGTGAAGAAGAAAAAATCAAAATTATTGCTAATATTCCCTATCAAATCTCAAGTAAAATTATTGTCCATTTCTTGGGTGAGATTGGTGATGATCTAAGCGAGACCCAAATTTCTAATCGCCATTTAATTTCGGAACTTAATATACTAGTGCAAAAAGAATTTGCTGATAGGATTTGTGCTCAGCCAGGTGTTAAAGATCATGGCGCCCTAACTCTACTTGTGAATTATTGGGCAGAAGCGGAGAAGCTCTTCGATGTGCCGCATTCGATGTTTATGCCAGAGCCGCAAGTAGAATCTACTCTAGTTAGTATTCGCTTGCGCGAGAAGCCACTAGTGGATCTTAAATCTCTGGGCATTAAAGACCCAGCCAAGAAGCTACGCAGGTTGATTAAAGCTATATATTCTAGTCGTCGTAAAACTTTAAACAATTCTCTGAAAGCAGCAGGATATGACCAGGAGATAATACGCTCACTACAACTAGAGAACTTGCGCGGTGAAACACTAGGACTAGAGCAGCTTTTACCTATACTCAAGGCTTTCGGTTAACTAAGCCACTAAATGTGGAATAATAGATAAATAGACTGATGCATAGTTCAAGTTCTGACTTGCTTGCCAAGTTTTTAATAAAAGACGGCAAGCTCGACCCAAGTCGCAAATATTTTTTGATTTTTGATATAGATGGAACGCTTAGGCCAGATATGGTTGAAGCGTTGGATCACCGTCATCCTAAAATCTCAGCTAAAACTGCTAAGCAACTTAGTGAACTTAATAATGTCCTAGGTCTTGAGATTATTATTCTTACAGCGCGCAGTTATATAGATTTATTTCGTTCTAATTTTCCGCGCAATATTCGCAAATATTGTGGTTGTGGAAGACAAATTATTGATAATGATGTGCTGACTTATGCGCGTGACGAGTTTGCTAGATCTTATGACGAAACAGTGATTTTTATAGACCTACTTAAAGATATATTTGGGCGTGAACTGGTCTCGCAGATTGATTTTTTGGTTACACCTGGAGATTTTGCTTTGTATTTTGATGCAGAGGACTATGATGAATCCAAGAAGCAGGTGCTAGAAAAAGTTAATTTCCTGTTGGAGAAGTCTAAACGCTGGCAGTATACAGATTTTGGTAAGGAAATAATATTTCTTGATACTAAATATAAATATGACAAGGGTGATGCAGTTTGGGATATATTAGAACCACGTGATTTTGATGCCGTAGCGACTCATGTTTTTATGTTTGGTGATTCACTCGCGGACCACCAAGCTATGAAATCTCTCAGGGCTTATCAAAAACACTATCCTAATAAGAAGCTCAAGGTAGTTAATGTCTCTGTCGGTCCCAAGTTGGATAAGGTTGAAGAAGCGATAGACCATCGTTTCCCTTCTTATACCGAGACTTTAGATTTTATAGATAAGCTTCATGATGAGCTATTTAAGCGTTAAAATATTCTTAGTCGCTGGTGATAGCGTAGAGGTGATTATTTGCAGAACAAAATACCTGGTTTCTTAGAACGTTTAGCTTTGGCTTATTTGTCATTGTTTTTTTATTTGGCTTTAGGTTTGCTTGCTTATAATTTTTCAGAACTGAAGACGCTTAAAGTCTATTTAATCGTAGTGCTTTTGCTAAGTTTGCTAGATACTCTTCTCTTGGGTTTAACTGCTTATAGTTTGGCTGGCGCATTACTAGGTTTAAAAACTGTATCTAGTTATGAAGAGAAGCCTTTAGGCTTACTTGGGGCATTGATACGTTATTTGTTCTCGTGGCTTTCTATTGCTCTCTTTGGTTTAGGTTATTTTGCTGCAGCCTTTAATAGTAAACGTAAAACTCTGCAAGATGCTGCAAGCTCTTCGCTTGTGATTCGCGCGGAGCTTATTCCTTATGTTTCTAGACCATTGGCTATTAGTTTGACTATTCCAGCTCTGCTTATAACTATTGCTCTGCCTCTGCTTCTTGGTTCATTCTTAGTTAATAGTGCTAAATCAAGTTACTTGTTAACTAAGTTGCCTTATTACTCAAGCCCAGTCTGGGACGCTGATTCAACTAAATCTGCTGAAATTGGACTTGCTGGTGGACATTTGATAGCTTTAACTAGAGTTGCGACTAAAGACATTAGCTATATCCCTTTTAGCATTAAGAGTAAAGAACTAATAAGCACCATTAGTGAAGAGCAGCTTAAAGAAATTAAGTTCAAGGAGTATATATATAAGCCTACGGTCTTGCCAAAAAATTGGCTCGAGGCGAGTCTTGATGACATTCTAAGTATTAAACTCGAACGTTATGTTTTGATTCCAGAGTTGATATTGCAAGATCTCAGTGAGTCTGATGTAATTATTTATGATTTATTGCTTAAAGTTTCTAATCATTCTAGCTTAGCTAGAGATTTCCTTGATATGTTTTACTGGCATCTTGGAACTGGTAGTGGTGGTGCTGAATGTTTAAAGTTGGCTTTACATTCCGAAGAGCAAATTCTTTTTGCTGATACTGAAATTGAAGCAGCATATCGTAATTTTTTATTGTTGAATCTGGCGGCCTTGCATCAACGCTGGGAGAAGCATTTAGAGACTATGCCAGCAAGATTAACAGAAGAGTTGACCTTGGTTAAGAATAGATCAGCACTGGTTAACCCTGTGATGATTACAGTTAAAGCTGATTCGGGCTATGTTATTGGGGCTGTGATGATTAAACCTTCAGAGAACCATAGCTTTAATAATTACTCTAAAGAGTTTATTTCCAATCTAAAAAGGCTAAAAGCTTTGCCAGTATCACTTAGAGCTCGCTATCCAGATACTTACGAACTTAAACTTGACTTAGAGCTGGAATCTCAAGATCTTTAAGTCTGCGTGATTTGATAATTAAGTAAATCTCGTCGTGAACTTCTTCTAGGCTAATGTAGCGTCCTGGCTCGACTTTATTGAGTATTAGTATGTAATAAGCTGATTTGTTCTCAAGCACGGGGCTAATATAATTCGGGCTTTTGCCTATTAAAGAGCTTCTGATCAGATTAGAGTAGAGCTTACTATCACTAGTCAGCGGCTCTAGTAGCTCAATATACTGTACCTGTGGGTATTTGTGTATAGTCTCTGTAGCTGAGTTAGAGCTTTGAAGTTCAGCGTGAAGCTTGCTAAGCATGGCTTTTTGCTCGGTAATTTTGCTATTTTCTTTTTCTTTAGTTACATAGATTTCACTGAAATAATATTTATCTAAAATATGATATTGGCTTTCTTTATGGTTTTGGTAGTATTCATTGATATCTTTCTCTATATTATCTCTGTAGGCTTCGTCATATCTTAGTTTCTGTTTAAATAAATCTTCTTTGATTAGAGGTTTAAGAAAATCACTTTTGATGAAATAAAAAACATCTGCGACGCTGAGATAGTTCTCTTGTAAATATTTCTCGAAGCGTTTTTGTCCGCCGTAAGCTTCTACTGTATTGAAGAACTCATGCTTGAGGGCTTCGGATTCGTAGTTAATATTATGTTCTTCTGCGTAATCTAGTATGTAGCCTCTGTGTTCTAGATCCTGTTTGACTTTGGGCTCTACTTCTTTTTTGAAGTATCTTAGTAAAACCAAATTGTCTTTGAACCTGGCTTTGACATCAGCTTCGTTTAAGTAACCTTCTTTGATTTTGCTACTAAAAGCTTCTTTAGAGCCGAACTTGGATTCTATATAGTATGCCCACAGTGCTTCAAGTTCCTGGGGGTTGACTAAGGGTTGGCCAGCGTTTTCTTTACTGAGATGATCAAAGATGCTATCTCTAAGAGCCATATTTGACCTTAGTTCTGCTGGCGTAGAAAAAATATTGGATGAAATAATATTATTAAAACGTTTTTTGTAATCAAATAATATCTTATCTTCGTCTATGGGCAAGCCAGCAGCATTTGCGGCAAGAGTGCAGCAAAATGAAATGGCTAGGCTTTTAGTCTTGGCTTTCACTTGACTCTTTTAATTTTAATACCACTTCTTTAATTGCGTGCAAGATCGATTCATTGTCCATATGGCTAATTTTGACAGCGATATAAGATTCTTGGCTGCGAGAGCCATAAGTACCTGGTTTAAAGCTAGTTTTGGCTTGCAGCTCTGGGCTTAGTGCTTTTTGCATTGGTATCCATTTACCTAGGCGCATATCATTATAGATTTTAATGGTATCAGTCTCTTGGCTAATAGTTGAGATTTTGGCAGCTTTAGCTAGAAGCTTGATTCTTAGGATTTCGATTAGATTAATAGTCTCTTGAGGCAATTTACCAAATCTATCAGTCCATTCGGTAATAAGATTTGAGATAACTTTTTCATCACGGATCATAGCAAGTCTGCGATACTCATTCATGCGTTGCTTAGGATCACTCAGCCAGTTTTCTGGGAAGAAGGCGCCGACTTTAATGTCTATCACTGTATCGCGCTCTAAATCTTCGATATCAATATTGCCCTTCATCTCTTCTATAGTGTCAGAAAGTATCTTGCAATATAAGTCAAAACCTACAGAGAGCATATGACCATGCTGCTCAGCGCCAAACACATTGCCGACTCCACGGATTTCCATATCGCGCATAGCGATTTGATATCCAGCTCCAAGATTGGTCAATTCCCGTATTGCTTTGAGCCTGTGGCGAGCAGTATCTGAAATATCCGCTTCTGGTCTATACATTAGATAAGCGTAGGCTTGCACGTCTGATCTGCCGACGCGTCCGCGTAATTGATAAAGCTGAGATAAGCCAAAGGCATTAGCGTCATTAATAATAATAGTATTGGCATTAGGTATATCTAAACCAGTTTCAATAATAGTCGTAGAGACTAGGATATCGAACTCGTTATTTACAAAAGCAAACATCACATCTTCAAGCTCTGCTTCTGCCATTTTGCCATGTGCTGTACGGATTTTGGCTTCTGGAACCAATTCTTGGAGCATCATTGCAATAGAGTCAATATTTTCGATGCGATTGTGTACGAAGAAAACTTGTCCGCCGCGCTCTAGCTCATGTAGTATGGCTGTGCGTACTACTGAGTTCTTATATTCGCCAACATAGGTTTTAACAGGTAAACGGTTCTTCGGTGGAGTGGAAATCAAGCTTATATCTTTGATTCCTGATATTGACATATGTAATGTTCTTGGTATTGGTGTTGCTGACATGGAAATAATATCCAAGTCTTGTCTAAGAGATTTTAGTTTTTCTTTGTGGGCAACTCCGAAACGCTGCTCCTCATCGATTACTAATAGCCCAAGATTTTTAAATTGAATATCTTTTTGTAGTAGCCTATGAGTGCCAATGACCAGATCACATTCGCCGATTTTGAGCCTATCAACTGTCTCTTTTTGTTCACGTGCTGTTTTGAAGCGGCAGAGTAAACCAACTTTAATTGGATAAGGGGCGTATCTATCTTTGAAGACATTAAAGTGCTGCTGAGCTAGTACTGTAGTAGGCACTAGTATCGCAACTTGCTTAGCGTCCATTATAGATTTGAATACTGCTCGAATAATAACTTCAGTTTTACCGAAACCAGCATCCCCGCAAATCAGTCTATCCATTAGTTTTGGAGCTTCCATGTCTGCTTTGACTTCTTGAATGGCTTTAAGTTGATCACTAGTCTCGGTATAGGGGAAAGCATCTTCCATCTCAATTTGCCAAGGGGTGTCTGGTGGATAACAATAGCCATTTTGCTTGGCTCTTGCTGCATAAAGATTAATAAGATCCTGAGCAATCTTTTTAACGGATTTTTTGACTTTTTTCTTGGTGCGTTCCCACTCAGTGCCACCTAGCTTGGAGAGCCGAGGTTTGCTATCCTCGGTGGTATTAAATCTAGATAGTAAATTAACTTGGTCTACAGGAATAAGTACGCGAGCTTCGCTGGCGTATTCTATAACTAGATATTCTTGGCGGTATAGTCCGCGATCTAGAACTATGAACTCTGTACCACGATAGATACCTATACCGTGTTTGTAGTGAAC
>CAYUFH010000031.1:6809-12125 GCA_964444015.1 uncultured Gammaproteobacteria bacterium
CTAGAACTATGAACTCTGTACCACGATAGATACCTATACCGTGTTTGTAGTGAACGACATAATCACCATTTTTAAGTTCAGCGATACTGGTGTAGATATCTTGGCGTTTTTCATCTTCGCGACCGCGTTTCTGGCGAGCAACAGCTTGCCTGCTGCGACCGAAAAGCTCTCTATCCGTTAAGACTAATAAATTATGTGCTGGTAGTTTGAAACCTTCTTCAGTGCCGTCGCGCATCACGTATACCGGTAGTTTTTTTTCGCTACTGGTTTCAATTTCAAAAATATTATTTTTGTAGATAGCTGTTATATCCCATTCTTTGAGGATGCCAAGGACGCGTTGCGGCTGTTCACTGAAGATCAAGACTTGAGTCCCTTCACGAATATGCTTGCGAATATACTCTATAAAATCTTCAACCTTACTAGCGAAGCGTTCAGCAGGGTAGGCATTAATTTCTGTAGCACCTTGACTATTTTCTTCTGGTAGAGTTTGCAGGTATAAACGCTGAGTATACTGTTTGAAAGAATCTGTTATTTGAGTAAAAGGTATATGTAGTTTAGTTTCTTTTTCTGGGCTGATTTGTGAAATGGGGATAACTTTGCCAGCAGCGATATTATCCTTGTACTGAGATAATATTTGATCTTCCCAGCGCAGTGCCCCATTAAGTAAATCTTGCCATTCATCAAAAACTATCTGGCATTTAGTTGGTAGGTGGCTAAAAAGAGTCCCCGAGTGATCTTTAAGTAAGGGTTTAAAATATTCAACACCTTCCCAATAGAGATTATCTGCTGAGTTCTCAATATCTGACTGTAACAATAATTCTATGGATTCTTTGGCTTCTGGACTTAGTTTACTTGAGTAGCTGCTGACAATTTCGCGAATGCGATCTTCCAGTCCATCACCTTCTTGCCTCTCTACGGAATAACGCGGCTCTATAATTGCAGTATCCAGGTTCTTGATGGAGCGCTGAGTCCCAGTGGAAAAAGTTCTAATACTATCTATGCTGTCACCAAAAAACTCTAATCTAAGAGGATCTTCAGTTAAGGGGTAAATATCTGCAATATCTCCGCGTATACTAAATTGCCCGCGAGCTTCCACTATTGCTTCTTTATAGTAACCAAGTTCAACTAGTTTGCGCGCAAGTGTTTGCGGATCAATCTCTAAACCTTTAGACAGTACTAAACTGCGCTTGCTTAAAGTCTCGCGGCTGATATATAGTTGGGCAAAGGCTTTAAAGGGAACAACAATTAGACTGGGGCGCTCTTGCTGCCATAGTTTGAAAATCTCGTATTGTTTGTGAACCGTATCTATGTCTGAGTTGATTTGATCATAGGGTGAAACTTCTTGGCAAGGGAAATAAAGCACGGGCTTGATTTCATGATGTGAGAGATTCATAATCTCACGGCAATAAATCTGTGCTTCATGGTGGTTAGCAACGACAAAGATAGTTGCTTGGGAGTTTTCTTCAAGTAGGCGTGCGAGCAGATAGCTTTTGGCTGAATTAGTTAAGCCGTATACAAGCTGATTAGGTTTCAATAACTGCTCAACTAGATTTTGCATTAGACTTCACTGGCAAAAACTACTACAGCAGGTTTTTTGCCAATTTGCTGCTTGATGACTTTATTCATGTGCTCCCTAACTACTTTTTGATATTCTTCAATATCCGCTTTAGGATTGGTTTCAGAGAGTGTGTCTATAGCAGTAGTTATTTCTGGTGTATTGAGCAAGCAAAACACTTTCCACTCTTTATTGCGCGAGAAAGTACAGGCTCTAGCTGTAAACACTGGTCCTGAAACTAAGCGTTTCTTTTTGTTAATAGTGAAGCTAACGGTAACTACACCTTCAAGAGCTAGTGCTTCTCGTTCTTTGACGATTTTATCGTCAACGTGAAAGTCTTGAGTATGATTTACTAAAATCTCACCGATTTCTATTTTGCCAACAAGTTTGACTTCAGAATTATAAACCTCAAGTATGTCACCATTACCCACCATCATAATACCTGAAGGGTCAAAGCCTGTATCAACAGCAAGTTTGGCGTGACGAGCTAATTGCCTAGATTCACCTATGACTGGCGTGAAGTAGCGCGGCCTAGTGAGGTTGAACATAAACTTCATCTCTTCAGTGTAAGCCTGACTTGGTGAGTGCAGACCAGCATTGCGTCCACCCATAATTTTTACGTTTTTAAGGAAGAATTGATCCGAGATTTGCGCCATAATGCGTATGGTTCCAGGGGGTGCATCGGCACTATTAATAACTATGTCGCCAGCTTTAAGTTCAAGCTCTAAGCTGCGACCATAAGCGATAGTTTCAAGTTCTCTGAGTGCGTTGCCTTCCGGTGCCGAGCAGAGAATTAAGACTTCTTTATCACTTAGATCGCTAATTTCTTTGATACTAATAATATTAGTATCGGCTCTATCATAGAGTCCTGCTGCAACTAAGGCGTCGAAGGCTTCTTTGATTTCTTGTCCATGGAAAGCAACCTTGCGCCCAAGTTCGGCAGCGGAGCTTAGTAAAGATACTATGCGCACACTATTAGAACTAGCTGTATTAATGATGACTCTGCTAGTTTCTGTTCTTAATATTGATCTTAGGCGCTGGCAGATTTCAAGCTCAGAAGCTGTATAACCTTCAGTCTCTACGCCAGCTGAAGCTCCTAGATATAAGTCAATGGGACCAGGTGCCTGGCTATCTGCTTCAAGCTTGCTTGAGCTAAATGCAAGCATGCCTGGAATGTCAGTCTTGTGATTATCAAATCTTGTTTGATCTATTTTGTAGGTGCCCGTGTAAAAGACAGTATTGTTGCCAGCCTGAATGCTTAGCGCATAAGACTCAAGCGAGGAGCTGGTGATATGAAATGGTGTAAGGGTGAAGGCTCCGGCGTTGATAGGTTCTCTACTTGTAAAATAATCCCAAGTGATATCATCGGCGTTATCTACTCTTGGCTTAACTTGCTCTAGCGCTAACTTTGAGCCAATGACACGTTTAATATTATATTTTTTGATGTAATGATGAGCTCCGCCTGAATGTGCTTCATTAACACTGGTTAGAACTAGTGCTTGGATTTGTTTATCTTTGCGTTCTAGAAATTTAGCTTCAGGAATAATATAGTCAACACCTGGTGAGTCATGTCCAGGATAACAATTACCGGCATCAACTATTAGATATTCAGCAGTTTTATCCTCTGGTGCTTTTTTGTTGTTATCGTCTGGATCAGCCAGTAGATGTGGCTGACGGCTGGCGGTGTATAACCACATATTGCGACCAGTCTCGTCTAGTCCGCCGAGTGCAGCTAAGCGCAGTCTTATACTTGGGTCTGGTTTTGTTTCACTCATACCAAAAAATTTTCGCAAGCTCTTGATGCTGGCTGCGCTGAAGGCTACTGTCTTGGAGTAGCTAGTTTAGGCTCTTGGAAGATTTGCCTAAAGCGAATATACTATATTATGTTGTTTTTTGCCTGACTTGGCAAGTGTTATGGCTACATATTGAGAAATTATTAATGCTTGAACTAAGAAATTTAAATCTATGCTTTCCTCAAACTAAGTTTCAAGCTCTTTTTGATATTAATTTTACTATTAGCGAGGGTGAGATACTAGCACTGGTGGGTGAGAGTGGTAGTGGTAAATCACTAACAGCTCTTAGTATCTTAGGTTTGCAACCTAGTACAGCTAAGCTTAGTGGTGACATTATATTGCGTAATAAGAACATTGTGCATGATGGGCGCGCGAGCTTAGAGTTGCGTAAATATCGAGGTAAGCATATTGCATACATACCTCAAGATCCTCTTAGCAGTTTGAACCCTGTTTATAGTATTGCTGATCAATTGCGCGAAGCTATAGAAGTGCATGAGTCTGGTGGTTTTTCTCGAGGGCGAGTTATCGCGGCTCTTGAAGCTGTAGGTATTTCTGATCCTGAGCGCTGCTACTCAGCTTACCCGCATGAACTTTCTGGTGGTATGCGCCAGCGTATTATGATTGCGATGGCTATCATTAATAACCCTGATCTTCTAATTGCTGATGAGCCAACTACTGCACTAGATGTGACGGTGCAAGCTGTGATTCTTAAGTTGTTGAAATCGCTTGGTAAAACGATTTTGTTTATTACTCATGATCTGGGTGTGGTGGCAGAAATAGCTGATCGCGTAATAGTACTTCAACGTGGGCGCATAGTTGAGTCGCGTTCTGTTTATGATATTTTTGAGAAACCAGAGTCTAGTTATACTAAAGAGCTTTTGGCGGCGATACCGAGGATTTAGCAAGGATTCTGTTTGCTTTAGCTTTAATACCACGTAGCCTAGTATGTACTACTTTAACTTGTAGCTTACCAGTGGCAAGTCGCTCAATTACTGTAAAAGCACAAGGATATATGCTTAGTGCACTATTGCTGAGTTCTGAATATTGATCATGGGTCGCAAGGTTGAATTTATGGGCTCCGCTATTAGCTAGTAATACTACATTTAGATCAGAGTATTTTTTTACTGTATCTAGGGTTGCTGAGTCTAATGGATAATAACTAAATATATATAGCTCAGCTTTTTTGCTATTCAATTCTTCAAGAGTTTTATTCAGCCAAATATATTGCTCACTTGCTTCTTCTGGTAATCTCTCTGGGATAATTTTTTGACTTACATTATCTAGGACTAGAAGATTGACACCATTTAGATCTAGAAGATAAAAGGGCTTAGCTATTAATTCTGTAGCGGCTTTGGTTCCACTGGTCTCGCCGTAGCCGATCATACTATAGTGCTTTATGCCATATTTAGTTAGATCATAGCTAATATCCTCAAATAGTGGATAGTGATCTTGGTTTGCAACCATGCTGCCACCAAAAAGAACCAGATCGTAATTGCGAGTTAGTAAATCTCTAATAGCTTCTTGTAATATTACTTGGCTTTCACGGTACATTATGCCAATTTTGCTATTTGGTGGCGGAGCAAAGTTTTCGCTAGTTGAGGGTACTGGATATAAAAATGCGTCTGAGATAAAAGCGATGCGAGTGTCTTTATCTCTATGATTTAGTTTGATACTTGCTAGGGGTATGGTTTCGACAACAGCTTTAGGTGGATCAAAAGGCCAGAAGGCTGATACTGTGGTGCTTTGAGCTAGCAGCAATATTAGGGTAATAAGCTTTAAGATTATGGACCTATGGTTGAAAGCGCAAAAATGACCCGTCGGGGTCATTTTTGCTATGCTTCGTCGTTGCGCTCCTCGCGATGACAAGAGCTTCTTTCGCCTGACCCCTACTGGCATTAGCTTAAAGCCTCTAATAACTCTGCTTGGGATACTGTCGCTGTGCCGTATTTGCGCACTACTAAGCTGGCA
>CAYUFH010000031.1:12225-15317 GCA_964444015.1 uncultured Gammaproteobacteria bacterium
TCAGTAATAAGTTCAAGAGCGATATTTTGTTTTTCGGCAAGTTTGGTGATGCGTCTTGCACCTTCATCTTCCCCTGCTAGTCCAAGTAAAGTCACTTTGCCACCTAAAGCAGCAATGTTAGCAGCAGCATTGCCTGCACCACCTAAGGCGTAGTCTGATCTAACATGATTAAGTATAATCACCGGTGCTTCGCGTGAAATGCGCTCTGGGATTCCAAGTAAGTACTCGTCAAGAATAATATCGCCAACAACCAGTATCCTTGCTTTGCTGAATGTTGGGATGATTTTTGCTAGTTCTGCTTTTTTTTGGTTGTCTAACATTAGTGTTCAAAGACCCCTTGATATCCACCTATATCTAAGTCTACAAAAATATCTATATGTTGCATACATTCTAGAGCAAGTTGAGTTTTACCTTCTCGATTTAGCATCTCCATTAGCTTACGGTAGATAGTGATGAGATGTATAACATCGGTAGCTGCGTATTTTCTTTGATCACCATTAAGATCTGGAGAGCCCCAATCACTACTTTGTTGATTTTTATTAAGTTCCTTGCCTATGATTTCTTTGCAAATATCCTTAAGTCCATGCTTGTCAGTATAGGTGCGAGCAATCTTGCTAGCAACTTTAGTGCAAAAATAATTTTTAGTTTTTATACCCAGCCAATATTTAAGCCAGCAAACATCGGTGCGCGCATAATGAAAAATCTTAAGCGGACTTGAGCTTTCCATTAGTTTCTTGAGATTTGGAGCCTCGGTTTGTCCGCGTTCTATTTGTACTAAGCTTATTCTACCGGCTTCATCGCCAATCTGTACCAAACAAAGTCTATCGCGAACTACATTGAGTCCCATCATCTCACCATCTATAGCAATATGCTCGCAGCCAAGATAGTGCTGCAATAACTCTTCATCTAGGTCGTTTTTAACTAGTTTTATTTCGCTGCTTACCATGCGTAGATCATTTTAGCAGTTTAGCAAAAATGACCCCAACGGGTCGTTTTTGCGCTTTCGACCTTGAGTCTAGGGTTTTTAATTTCTAACGATATAATTTAGATGTGAACTTAGAGCTAGAATTAATGCCGATAATCGCAGCTAAACTATCAGCTGGGCTCACTAGAGTTTCTACTGATACTCGTAGTATTAAATCAGGTGATGTTTTTATTGCACTAGTCGGAGGGAATTTCGACGGGCATGATTATGTCGATGCCGCACTTAATGCCGGTGCTTCGCTAGTGATAGCTGAGCGCCGTAAAGTCGGTGGGCGTAAAGTTGTTGAGCAACTTGAAGATTTAAGTGGTCATTGCAATGAGCGTTGTGATGAAGCAATCCATAGTGGAAAAATATTAGCTGTCGATAGCAGTATCGCTACTTATCAACGGATCGCTCAAACCTATAGACGTTTAGTTAATCCGCTGGTAGTGGCTATCACTGGTAGTTCTGGTAAAACCACCACTAAAGAAATGATGCGACTAGTGCTCGCTGAGCGTTATCGCGTGCATTATAGTGCTGCTAACCTCAATAACGAAATCGGTGTGCCGCAAACAATAGTTGCTATGCCTGCCGATACTGAGGTTTTGGTTGTGGAGATGGGTATGCGCGGACTGGGACAGATAGCCGAGTTATCTCTTTGTGCTGAGCCTAATGTCGCTGTGATTACTAATATAGGTTCAGCGCATATAGAGTTGCTCGGTTCACTAGAGAATATCCGCAAAGCTAAACTGGAAATAATCTCAGGAATGGTTAGGCATGGTAATTATGATCCGCTGCTTTGTGTTGAGGCTAAGCTCTACCAAGAATTAGTTGCAGAGCCAACTTTACTTAAGGCTTACGTTGAAGCACAAACTAAAGATTGGCAATTAAACATCATGGCTTTCGATGATAGCCGTAATTATCAGCTTAATGGTTTAGCTGGTGCGGCGATACATAGTGATGCTAATGCTGTTAGTACTGTAGCTGAGGTTTTGGGTTTAACTGAAGATCAAATCCAAGCTGGGCTCTCTAAATATAATCCAGGTCGCGGGCGTGGGAGTTACCACAAGGATGCTGCTGGAAATTTAATAATAGATGATAGCTATAATGCTAACCCTGATTCGCTAAGAGCTAGTGTTGATGCTGTTTGCGAGCAGTATGCGAGCGAAAATAAAATCCTAGTCTTAGGTGAGCTCAAAGAATCTTCTGCGGAACTAGTAGACCAAGTCGTGGCTTATGTAAGTTCTCGTGTGACTGTCGTTGATGCGCGCGGACTTGAGATAGATGCTGTGCTTGCTGAGCTTCGAGTTGAACTGTCTAAATATAAGCATTCGGTAGTTTTGGTTAAGGGCTCCCGGGCTTCTAAATTAGAAAGAGTGGTGGATGCGCTGATTATACCTAGTATTTAATTGGAATATCTGCGATCAATAGAAGCTTGTCGTTGTAGCGCCAAAATCTGTTCTTTAAAAAATAACCTTGCTCTACAACTTTGCTCTTGAGGTAGTTCGGTGGCATAGATCTTAGTGGGCGCTGAAAGCTATTGGGAGCATTGTTGAATAATATATTCCACTTGAACTCATCAGTGCAAAGATTGGTAGCAACAATAATTAGTTTACCTGGTCTGATAATTAGTCTGGCAGCACGTTTAAGGAAGCTATCAAAATCATCAAGATCATCAAGATCAGTATCAGCAATAATATAAGTAAAAGCTTTACTGTTAGTGCCGCAGCGATTAATTGCTTCATCGAGGCTGCTGGTTTTAATGAGCATATTAGAGGAGTTGAGCATCTCGGTGATAGGGTTTTGATTTTTACTAAGATGAGCTATGCTCTGTCCGCTACCAATTTCTAGTCTGATTTTTTTGAGTAATAGTTTATGCATTAGGTTTGGTTGATTGCTGCGCTTCACTCGTAAGGCGTTGCTCGGCAGCTAGAGCATGCCCCTCTAATTCCTCAGCGCGAGCCAAGGTGCTAGCAGTCTCTATTAAATGCTTAAAGCTACTGCTGCCTCGCTTAGTAGTAGAGAAGTCAATCACTGAGCTGCGTTTAATGAAATCAGCGCACTGTAAGCCAGAACTAAATCTCGCTGATCCTGCTGTTGGCAGGCAGTGGCTAGGTCCAGCCAAATA
>CAYUFH010000032.1:0-13810 GCA_964444015.1 uncultured Gammaproteobacteria bacterium
TGTATTTATATAAGCAAGCAATGCCACCCATCGAGACTAAAGCGACTTACACTGCAGGATTTTTTCGTGGTAACGACGAGAAAAAGACTCCTCTTTGGCTTAGATTTGACGTTGATAAGAAATTTGAAGAGCTTACTAGAACTGCGCAAGAGATACTGAAAAACCATAGAGCTATCGCTGATTATGATGACGTTATAAGCAAGCGTAAGGGAAATGTAGAATCTGCAGAGAGAGAACGCTCTAGAGAAATCGCTCAGAATCAAGAATTAAATAAAATTCTAAAATCTCAGCTAGAGAAGTTAGAGCCGAAAGAAAGAGCCGAAATCTGGGGGATATTTCATCAAAAAGATTTAGTAAGCAAGACTCCTGCTCCTGGTATTACAAGAAGTTTTGGCAAGGAGATGCTGGATGTTTTTATTTCTAAAGCTAATCCGACTCAAATAGCTAAGCGTTGATTGATAATGGCGCGCCCTGTACGCGACCGGAAGGTCGCAGCAATAAAAATCAACCCACGAAAGTGGGTTCAAGTTGTGTTGGATAAAATTATGGCGCGCCCTGTAGGACTTGAACCCACGACACCAGGTGTTGGAGACCTGTGTTCTACCAACTGAACTAAAGGCGCATCAGAGCAAATATTCTATCACGCTAGCTTAAACTGCAACTTTATCAGCTTGCACTTGATAATAAGTCTTCATATCCAAACCGAATAGCTCAATAAAACCAATCGCCGCTTGATGATTAAAGGTGTCACCTTTATCATAAGTAGCTAAACCTTGATCATAGAGTGAGAATGGTGATTCGCGAGTCACAACTGTAGCTTTACCTTTATAAAGTTTAAGCCCGATGGTACCAGTTACGCGCTCTTGAGTATTCTCAATGAAAGCATCCAAAGATTCGCGCAATGGATTAAACCAACGACCACTGTAGATCATCTCAGAGTATTTAAGATCTATCATTTTTTTGAAATGTTTCATTTCTTTAATCATGGTTAGATACTCAAGATCCTCGTGTGCCATGTTTAGGATTACACCTGCGGGTGATTCATAGATCTCGCGAGATTTGATACCAATAACACGGTTTTCGATTTGATCGATGCGACCGATACCATGTCTGCCACCGATCTCATTAATAGTATTCACTAGTTCTACACCATTAAGTTTCTTACCATTAACAGCGACTGGCACTCCGCGCTCAAAACTAATACGCAAATGCTCTGGTTGCTGCGGAGCAAGCTCAGGCGAGGTAGTGATGCCGTAAGCCTCTTCTGGAGCTTCTTTGGAGCTATCCTCGAGTACGCCGCACTCTGTAGATCTACCCCAGAGATTAAGGTCTATAGAAAAAGGTTTGTCTTTCTTGACGGGTACAGGGATGCCATGCTCACGCGCATAATCCATACACTCTTCGCGGCTCATGCCCCACTCACGCGCTGGTGCTAGTATCTGCATCTCAGGCGCTAAAGCCATAATTGACACATCGAAACGCACTTGATCGTTACCTTTGCCGGTGCAACCATGGCCAATAGCATCAGCTTTATGTTTGCGTGCAGTATCGACTAGTAACTTCGCGATCAGCGGACGCGCAACTGCAGTCGCCAATGGATATCCAGATTCATACTGAGCATTAGCCTTAAGTGCTCTAAAACAATAATTACTAATAAACTCTTCGCGAGCATCTATAACCTCACTAGCGCTAGCACCAATAGCAAGAGCCTTATCGCGTATCGGTAATAGCGATTCTTGCGCTCCTCCGCGCCCCATGCCTTGTCCAAGGTCTATAGCCACGCAGATCACTTCATTACATTTGTGCTCTAAGAGCCAGCGAATAGCCACTGAAGTGTCGAGTCCACCACTGTATGCAAGTACTACTTTGTTAGCAATTTTAGCCATGCACAAGATTATAGCGAGTCAAATAGCCCCTTAGGGGGAAACCCTTAGGTGAAAATACCTATTTTCTTATCAAATATTGTCTAGCCCTCTCTATTTACATAACAAGACAAGGCGGGGACGCAAAATACCACGGGGGTGGAGTAATGAGTAAATTTAGTTTTAGTAATTTTGGTGATTCAAAAGCAGGCACAGAGCCGTGGAGGAAGCAAGCTTCTCTCTCTGGCAAGCAAAATGAAGCAAGGGGAGAGCGCAAGGTACAAGATCTTATGTACGTGCTCAACAATGGGCTTAGCATCGATAAAGATGGCAAGCTAGTAGTTAGTGATAAATTCAAACAACAAGCTTACGAGCAAGGATATGATTTCAAAGTAGAACAAAATGGTAATAAAGGCGTTACTGTTAGAGTCAATAAACAAGGCTCGACTTATAAAACCATAAATTTAAAAGGTGCAGCTTTAGTTGCAGCAGATGTTGAAGCTGCTCTCTATAAAGGCAAAGATCAGTTCAAAACTGGAGGAGCTGCTGCCAGTCCCACTCGCCGCCCAGCGGCTGCCCTTCCTGCAGCGGCAAAACCAGTTTTAGTAATATCAGGTCTCAGTCCTACTATAAATGCCATCGCAGGATTAGACGAAGTGCTCAGTAATCTATCACACGACGATCTGATCAGCGAGGATTCTCGTGATCTAATAACTCAATTAAAAACACAGATCCAGGAAGAAGATTTTCTTCACGGGCGGTCTAGAGCTGCAGTATCTAATTTCAACGCGTTACTAAAACGTGATGATATAAGTGCTGACGCTAAAACTCGCATCAAAGAATTAGCCAAAGATCTAGGCATGGTACTAGAACCAGAGACCAAGGCAGAAGCCCCAAAAGCTCTTGTCTTCACTATAAATCCAGGAAGTAAAGCTCCTTTTAATGGTTACGCCGAGCTATCACAGTATGTAACCCAATCAGATAGTCATCAACACAAAGCAATCACTCACGAAGGCTCATTAACTATTGGTTGTACTGCTGGATCTGCAACAGGGTTTGGATTCGCCACTGAATTCGTGCACTACTCAATTGAAGATAGCAGCGTTGGTCCTCTGATCAAAGCTCAGAGAAGTGATGTATATAGAACTTATACATTACCTAATGGCGAATTTACCGTAGAGGATTTCAACAATAGACTAAAAGAAGAGAAGGCTTCTGAAAGATCAGTCTTCAGCTCAACTGCTAGTGGTAGATCTCAGCGCAGCAGAGCTTACAGCCCTGAAGAGAATCTAGCTCAAGTAGAACTGCTAGCTAGAGAAGAAGCTCGCTATAACTATGGTGACAAACCAGCAACTAAGCTATTAGAAGCTTATAAAGAAGCAGTGGAGAGATATAACAAGGCTAAAGCTGCACCTTCTACTCCTATCGCTATTCCTGTACCAGAAGGATTTAGATTGCCTGCTAACACCAATGCTGCGCCTGTACTTGAAGTGCCTACTGTAAGAACCAATAGCCGGCTACAACCAGTGTTGATACCCTAGGTGAGAACCACTAATTTGAGACCTCTAGGGTTATTACCCATAAAAACTTTGTTCTAGGGCTCCTTATAAGGAGACAAGAGGACGATTTTATGGCAAACGCAACAATAGCAGCAACACCAGCAGTACAAAAGTTATCATCACTATCAATTGATGAGAAGAAATTACAGGAAGAACTAAGTAACTTAGCAAAAAAACACAAGGATCAACCCTATGATCTAAGTAAATTATCAATAGATACTCTTGGTCGTATCTACGTCCAGCAAGAAGCTAACGGCAAAATTACTCAAAAATTAGTAGGTTCTGCTTATAGTCAGATGGGGCGTAACAGTCGCGTCGTCAACACTCCAGAGTTATTAAAACATTTCAATAAAATTGCAACAAAACAACAAGAAGCAAATCATAGAGCTCAAGAGATAGAAGCTAATACAAGACCATATCTTGTAGCAGCAGCAAAAAGAGAAAGTAGTACCGAAACTACCACAGGGAAAACCACTACCGCAACAGGAGATAGTTTTTTTGCAGGTGTGGTTAATTCTTTCAAAATAACTCGTCTAACGCAAGCTCAAAAAGATGCTGAGGTCGCTAGAGAAACAGCCCTAACAGAAAAAGAAGCTGCTAGTTCTAGACAAAACATTGTAAATTTCCAGAAAAACACTGAGATAAAGATTGCTCGCCATGACGAAACAATAACTGTTAATAATAATTTCCCTGGCAAGGTAAGTGTTTCTCAAAGCACTAAAGATGGATTTGATCTTAAATTTCAATCAGGCACCCAAACACATACCCTCACATATCCATTAAATGGTCCCGCAAAAGTTGTTATTAATGGCAGCACTAAGAACCCAGAAATAATTGAGATTGGTAATCTAAAATCAATAACTGTTACAGCTAAAGCTAATAATGCATCTAGCCGTTTAATCTATGACAAAAAAGCTAAAGAAAAAGGCCAAGTTCTAATCATTAATGATGTGAAGGCTAGAGAAACTGCTCAGAGTGGTTTCTTTGATATTAGTTGGGGCAGCTCAAATCAAAAACAAACTAAGGACGTAGTACCGCAGCCAGCCCCTATTCCAATGCCGATTCCAACAGTAGGAGCACCTCTAACACCTCCTACCCCTGTGGTTCCACCAGCAGCAATTCCAACGGTTCCAGTCGCTGCGGCTCCAGCTCCAAATCCACCAAGCCCTGCAGAACTTAAAGCTCAAGAAGCAACTGACAAGAAGATAAAACAACTTGATGACGCTGAACTTAAACAGGTTCAAAAAGTCGACAAGCTTAAACTGGAACTAGATAGAGCTGAAGCAACAGCAATAAATCCTAGGATAACTAATGTAAAAGTAAAGAATGGCATCGCAGCAGATATCGCAAAGCTTAAAAAGAAACTTACTGCCGAAGAAGCTGCACTCAAAACACTTCAAGAGGCGAATACTAAGCAAAAGAATAAAATCCTAGGTAACACAGCAGCCCCAAAGTCGTAAACGAAGAAAGCTGTAATCATGCTGGGCATTCTTCGTTTATATCCAATACTAGTATTGCGAGTTTTTTCGATCGCTTAGGTTACGATGTCGCTGAGATAACCAAACCTGTACTGATATTACCTAAAAACCTGAATATCCATGGCTGGAATTTCGATTTAAAACTCGGTACCTGGAAACTGGTTGATACAGATAGATAGTTTATAATAAGTTCTTGATTATGACTAAAAACATCAAGAACCTAGTAAATGCCCTTGAAACTAAGCAAGCGCTTAAAGTTATAGCTGGCATTAATAATTTCGATAAAGCACGAGTGCTGCAAATCGCTAAAGCTGCCCAGCAAGCGAAAGCACATTGCGTAGATATCTGCGCTGAGGAAGATATAGTAACTGAAGTTCTAGCGAGCTGCCCTGATATCGCAGTAGCGGTTTCATCAGTGAAGCCTAGTGAGCTTCTAAGAGCCGCCGAACTTGGCGCTGAGATGCTTGAGCTTGGTAACTTCGAAGCTTTGCATGCTGAAGGTATATTCCCTACAGTTACTGAGATTCGCAACTGGACTCGCGAAATAACTACAGGGCTTGATGAACTTATCGGCTCGCGCAAAATCAGCGCAAGACCACTGGTATCTATCACCGTGCCTGGTCATCTTGAGATGCTTGAGCAAATCAACCTAAGTGAGTGGCTCGAAGCTGCTGGCGTGAACATGATCCAGACTGAAGGTGCTTCACTTGTGAATACCAATAGCGCTGCTGCTCTTGGTCAAATCGAAAAAGTCAAACTTACACTAGCTAGCACTATAGAACTTAGTCGCGTTCTTTCTGAGCGTTGCTTCTTACTTACTGCTTCAGGATTAACTCCAGACACTGCAAGCCTAGCTATCGCTGCTGGCGCACATGGTATCGGTGTTGGCAAATACGTTAACAAACTAGAAACTACTATTGAGATGCTAGCTGCTATTACTGCTTTGCGTGAGGCGATTGCGAGCAAGTCAACTATTTCAGTTCTAGTATAATTCTCGTCATTGCGAGCGAAGCGAAGCAATCCATTACGTAATTACTCAGTGGATTGCTTCGTCGCTGCGCTCCTCGCAATGACAACGAGACCCTCCTTGCAATAACGACGGGCACAACAACAATGCAATTACTCCAAAAACTAGACCGCTATATACTCAGTGAATTTTGGTTACCTCTAGTAAGTGGGGCAGGCATTATCACTGGTGTTTGGCTGGGCATAGATAAATTCAAAGACGTATTTAAATTACTAGCTCGCTCAGGTGCAAGTTTCGATAAGGGCTTAGTGATATTAGGCTTAGAGATCCCGCAGATACTAGCGGTGACTTTGCCAATTAGTATTTTACTTGCGACTTTTTTGACTTTCCAGAAACTCTCAGGACAGTCAGAGATCATCGCGATGCGCGCTGCTGGAGTTAGCTATAGACGCCTAATGAGACCGGTAGTGATATTGGGTCTCTTAGGAGCGATTACGAGCTTCTTACTAAGTGAAGTAATAGTGCCCATCAGCACACCTTTCGCTAAGCAAATCTACATGCTCTCACTTTACAAGAACCCTATGCCTAGTGATTCTCGTAGTTTTAGTTATTTCGAGAAAGATAGTAAAGGCAAGATTCGTCGCATATTTTATGTAGAGAAACTCAACCATGACAAACTCAATGGCATAGTAATTTTGGATTTCTCGCAGCATGGACTTTCACAGATCTATACCGCGCGCAGCGGAGCTTGGCTGAGCAATCAAGGCGGTTGGGAATTAGTGCGTGGTAGTAGTCGCGTAATTAAAAATGGAACTAAACGTGATGCTAGCTCTTTAGATTTGGTTTCTAATTTTGATTCTACCTTTATACCTAGTGGTATTAATCCTAGTCTTATCCTTAAAGATGCTGGTTCTATCAATGATTATAATTTTATTGGACTATGGAATTTCATTAATCGTCACGGCAAGAACATAGAGACTAGTGATCTCAACCCAGCTAAAACCAAGTTCCATACTAAGTTTGCTTATCCTGCTTCTTGCGTGCTGCTAGCACTGATCGGCGCCTCACTAGGCATCAGTGGTAGACGTAAGGTTATCAATATCGGTTATATCGCCATTGGCTTAGTAGTATTCGTATTCTATATGACTCAGACTATCTTTGATTCCTTCGGCGACTCAGGACGTATGCTGCCGATGCTTGCAGCCTGGATGCCTAATGTGATTCTAGGTTTAATGGCAATGCTCAGTGTTGGTTATAGGGCGGCGAAATAACGTCGTGGATTGCTTCGTCGCTGCGCTCCTCGCAATGACAGGAGCAAAAATGACTTAGGTCTTTTTGCGCTTGCTTTTTAGTAATTTCCATTAGTGCTGCCTAGCAGAGAGGACTGTCGTAGCGAATTTTGAGGGCATGCTAGTGAAAACAAACGAAGAAGCGAAGGAGCTAGAAAAATCGCGTACGGGAGCGAGGAACGAGTCCACCAGCCATGAGCGTTTTCTGCAAGAAAATGCCATGGCTGGTGCCCTAGCGATTTTTCGTCAGCGAGAAGCTTCTGAGTGAATTTTTCACTGCATGAACTCAACTGAGCAAGACAGCCTTCTCTGCTAGGCAGCACCACTTGGTCTAAATCTACTTAAAAGTATAAAGCGCAAAAACGACACCTAAGTGTCGTTTTTGCTCCCCTCTTCGTGTCAGACCTCCGTGTATGGCAACGGAGATAACTAGTGACCAGACCCCTAGGACCTGGTCTAACTCTAGAACTCAGCAATAGCTGGCATCTGAGTCAATGATTCGATGACGATATTGGCTTTCTGCTCTTCAGTGAGCGAATCCATAGTACGCCACATGTATTTCACCCATTCGGCGCGGTCCTCATCGATGTATTCACGGTTCTCCGTGATAAATTCTTCTGCTGAAGCATATTCGCGATGATAATAAATCGCTGCAACTGTATCAGCTACATAAGTAAAAGAATATTTGTCACCCTGTATCTCATCGCTAAGCGCTTCGCAATCCGAAAGAAATCTTTCTAACAACGCCGCTGGCTCCAAGTGATCCGATACTGAAAAATGTTTGTCTGACATTAAGCCACCCCCCTAAAGTGAACTTAGAATTACGATGCTGCCCCCAGTATCGCTTCCCATACGTTATGCGCAGATTTGGTTATGATTCAGTTAAGAAAATCAACTTTCTGCAGGAGGAAAATAAGATATGCTTAATCTATCTGAGCTAGATGACAAAAGGCTTCTAGGGGTTTTCACCTAGACTTGATTCGGTGGTAATTAAACGATGTTAAATTACAATAAGATGATTGCTTCTTCAATAACTTGAGCAAAATCAACAATAATCGCAAACAGAGCCAGTGCTGCTGTTTCAGCTTTAAGTAAGCGTGAACCTAAAGAAACCGAATCAAAATTGAGTTTCTTTAAGAGCCTAACTTCTTTATCACTAAGCCCACCTTCCGGACCTACTAGCAAGTTATAACGCGGCGGGTGCTCAGGATTAAGGCTGAGCTTCTTAAACTTACGCTTCACCGTCATGGAACTAGAACGTTTACCTTTGGCAATAGAGAGGCGCTCTGAGGCAAACACCTTAAGTTCATTAACATCAACATCGAAACAATCTTCTATGTCTTCTGCTTTAATTGGTTTAGTAATTTTACTATAAACCGCTCCTTCACACTGTTCTGTCGCTTCACGAATAATCTTCTCTATACGTTCTTTGAATGCTGGACTTTTAAGTTTCTCCACGTTATTCTTCTGGCTGCGCTCGAATACTACTGGCACAAACTCTTGTACACCCATCTCGGTAAGTTTGCGTACCATAATTTCAAAAGCTTCTGATTTAATCACAGGAACGAAAAATCTAACATTCTGCGCAAGTTCACGCGGTGACTCAAACTCTTTAGTGATTCTAAATACTATTTGCTTAGCATCCATGCTTTCCATTTTTACTACTGTAACTAATGGCGACACACCATCAATCATAGTAATTTCTTCTGGACTCTCCGCATTGAGCTTTAAAACATTGCGAATCTGATGAATTAATTCTGGGTTCTTTACCACCACTGTACCCTGCTCGTGGTTAATACGATCACCTTCTTTGACTAAAATTGAGAATCTATAATTACGCATGATTGAGGTATGATTTGGCTTACTACGCCATAAAGCACTGCAACATATTATACTAGTGATTGTCTTAATCAATGCTAGATATAAAGCTAATTCGCAAAGACCCTGAAGCCGTTAAAGCGACTATTAGTCGCCGCAAAGCTGAACTGGCTAATTGTATCGATAAAGTACTAAGTATCGATACTGAATATCGTGCGGCTTTATTAACTAAAGAAACCCTAGAAGCTGAGCGCAATAAACTAAGTAAACTAGTGGGACAGCTTAAAGCAGCCGCAGCGAAAGACCCAAGTGCGGAAGCAGAAGCTAGTGAAGTTATAACAAAGTTAAACCATATTAAAGCAGAATTACAAAGCATAGCCGAGAAGGAACCTGAGTTATATGCATCACTTACTAGTATCCTAGAAACTCTTCCTAACTTACCGGATATATCAGTACCCATCGGCGCAGATGAGAATGATAATCAAGAGATACTAAGCTGGGGCGACAAGCCTCAATGGGCTAGTGGCTTCCAGCCTGCCACTCACGAAGATCTAGGTGAGTCACTAGGAATGTTTGATTTTGAGCGCGGAGTCAAAATCGCCAAAAGCAGATTTACATTAATAACTGGTATCGGCGCTAAGTTAGAGCGCGCGTTAATTAACTTCATGCTAGATAGTGCTGCAGCTCGCGGCTACTCAGAAACTATGCCACCAGTACTAGTGAACTCAGCTTCACTTTATGGCACCGGTCAATTACCTAAGTTCAGCGAGGATGTATTTAAAATCGAAAATGACGATCTCTATCTAATCCCCACCGCTGAAGTACCTATCACTAATATATATCGTGATGAGATTCTTAGTCTAGACCAGCTCCCTGCTTATTTCTGTGCTTATACGCCGTGTTTCAGATCTGAAGCTGGTTCTGCCGGTAAAGATACTCGCGGTATTATTCGCCAGCACCAATTCAACAAAGTAGAACTAGTGAAGTTCTGTAGTCCTGAAACTAGCGCAGATGAGCACGAAAAGCTGACTCAAGACGCTGAAGCTATTTTGCAAACACTAGGACTTGCTTACCGCAAGATACTGCTTTGTACTGGTGATATGGGTTTCGGTGCGGCTAAATGCTATGACCTCGAGGTCTGGTTCCCTAGCCAAAATAAATACCGTGAGATCAGTAGCTGTTCTAATTTCGGTGATTTCCAAGCACGCCGCGCGCAGATACGCTACAAAACTGCCAGCGGTAAAAACGAACTAGTGCATACTATCAATGGCTCTGGCTTAGCTGTCGGTAGAACCGTCGCTGCTATCTTAGAAAACTACCAAAACCCTGATGGCTCAGTTACTGTGCCTAAGGCACTTCTGCCGTATATGGGTGGATTAGATCTAATCAGCCCTAAGCAGCTTGCTATTAAGTAATTTAACTCAGGTTTTTGTTAACCCGGTCTTAACCTTGTCATGGCCTAATTAACTAGATGCCAGAGATTCCTAGTAATCCAAATCACAGAGATAGCGTAATGGCTAAGCTCTACGTTGTCGGGCAAAATAGAAATGCAAGAAAATACAACGAAGTAGAATTCCCATTAGAATCATCATTAATAGCTGGGCTTAATGCTACCGTAAAAGCAAAACCTTCAAATAAGCCAGACGGTGCAGCAACTATCAATAGATTTGCTAATCGACAATTAAATACTCATGCAAACAAGCTTGCAGCAGAAACATCTTTTGCAAACGTAGAAATGAATCCAGCCAAACTTGTAAACCCTAATACTGATATTGTTTAATATTTGACTTTACATTAGTACCTCTTAAAAGCCTTGGACATGAGTTTAAACAACGAAGTTAAGCCATTTTTGAAATTTTCATAAGATAAGCCAGAGGAAAAATGACCCCTTTCGTTTCAGATTCTGCTATGCCACAATTCCTCCATTATGAAGAAGGGGACACATGGGTTACAACAGCGAGGACTAGTATTTTTTACTGCCGGATTAGCTCTTTGTACACCAGCCAGTTGGTTGTTTCAAGATTGGTATAACGGTGAACTTGATGGATCTACATTGGGTTTTAAAATCATATTTGCTTCTATACATCTATTTTGTGGAATAACACTAATAGCAACAAGCATCACTACGCATGATAAAATTGATAAAAGAGGGGGTCGCTTATGAACTGGTATGAAGATCCAAATATATTAGTTCCAGGGCTTGCAATGTTTGGCACTATTCTTTTCTTCGTCATGATGGGTGCTTTAGATTCTTACGAAGGTTTATTCGAGAAGAACGATAAATAAATCAACCCTGTAGAAGCCCAAACACCCTCGCCCGCAACTCACTAAAACTTTTCGCTTCTATATTGAAACCCGCTGCTCTAGCGTGCCCGCCACCATTAAGCTCAGAGGCTAACTGAGCACAATCAATATCAGCACTAGCACTTCTAAGACTACCTTTAAAGACTCCAATCTTGCGTCCTTCGCGAAGATAAAGACAAGCATCCAGTCCTCTAATACGCATAACACTATCTACTATCTCATCTGTGTCCTCATCACTAGCTCCGTATTGATCGAGCAGAGCACGGGTGGTTTCAGTGTAAGCAACACGTATAGTTTTACCGGCACGCTGCAATTCATGAATAGTTAGCGCAGCTAGCGCGGCACCACCTACTTGAATCGCCTTAGCTGGCATCTGATTAAAAAGTTTATTATAAAGCTCACTAGGACTAGCTCCTAAGCTAATAAGTTCAGCACCCCAAGTTAATGCTAATTCATTAGTGTTGGCATGACGAAAACCAGCAGTGTCAGTCAGCAGAGTAATATACATCAAGCTCGCTAGTTCTTTATCTATGTTCACTCGACTACGCACCAGATGACTAGTCGGCGGTGGATCACCACAAGCAGAACCCTTAGCTGCTGCCCAAGCATCCTTCAGTGAATCTTCAACACTAGAGTTCCAAGCACTAATCATGTTGTAGACCACTTGACCTGTGCTAGTAGCATTGGGTTCCACCCAATTAAGGTCAGCAAATAAAGTATTAGAAAGATGATGGTCTATATTGCAGCTGATAGCAGCATTACGCCAGACCACACCAGCACTGCCAAGTCTATCAACACTGCCGCAGTCGCAGCTAAAACTAATATCGTAACCGTCATCGCGAGCCGCGTTAGCGGCGTGGCGATCCACGACATGGATTGCTTCGCTACGCTCGCAATGACGTTCTAACTTCTGATCAGCGTTTAGCTTATAACTACCAAGAATCTGCTTGCGATCATTCTCATCGTAAGAACAAAGAACCTTCTCCTGATCTGGAAAAAACTTATAAATCTCAGGCACTCTATCGTGCATCACTCTATCTACGCGCGGGATACCAGCTTTCTCAAGCATGCGTGCAACTGCCAGCATCGAGCCTAAGGTATCACCATCAGGATTGATATGAGCTACTACTACTGCGCTTTTGGCGCCAGCTATCGCACGCAATATTTCATCACGAGCAAGCATTGGTTTCGTTGCAGCTTGGTTCATCGAATCTAATTCTATCATTCACAGCAAACCTGAAGAACAAGCTGATTCATTACCAATATGGATTGCTTCGTCGTACTAACGCACTCCTCGCAATGACAGAACATCAACGTCATTGCGAGCGCAGCGAAGCAATCTACAATTAAGTATTCTGAGGAGCCCCACCACCGCCAAGTAGACCAGCGATAGTACCTAACGGATTAGTTTGTAAATTTTGTGCATGTCCAGCCAACTTAGTTGCATGCTGCACAGCTTTGCCTAGTTTATCTTTCCAACCACCAGATGACTGCGCTACTGCTTGATCAGCTTCTTCTGCTGGACTAGCTTTCTTAGAACTGCGGAACCAACTAAATGGATTAAACAAACTACGTCCTTTCGGTTTATCCTCTGACTTACCACCACCTAATAAACCTTTAGCACCATTAAGAACTTTCGAGCCAACAAATAACGCAATGCCAGCCTTAACTACAAACCAACCTAAGGTCACTGCTTTCAGTGCAAGTAAAATACCACCACCATAGAATGCTCCCTTGCGCACTATCGGCGGCAACTTCAACCACATTGCTTTAATACCTGTAGCATTTTTCTTAGCTTCAGCTATTTCTTTTGCTTCGGTTGGACCAGCGAACTTACCAAACCAATTCCAAAGGCGTCTCACCCAACCTGGTTTATCAGCCTTCTCGGTTTTTTCGGTTTTCTCAGGCTTAGGAGCTGGCTTAGCAGGAGCCGCAGCCTGATTGAAGCCTAGAATTTCTTGGATCTTGGTAATTATTTCACCAGGAGAACTAAATAATTTAGTGATAAACTCTTGCGGCGAACTTAAAGTATCTAAGAAGCCTTTGATTCTCGGGTGATTACGCAGAGCTTCTAACTGTTTAGCAACATCTCCGCTAACTTTTTCTGGTTCATAACAAATATCTTTGAAAATAGTTTTAGGTATAGTAACTTTTTGACTGGTAGGAATAAAATTCGCAGCAGCATCAGCCAGTAGAGCACCGACATGCAACATCAAAGTATCTGCACCAGGCATAATTTTTATTCCTTGCAAGATTCTATGTAGAGGACCAATAATTGCATCAGTGGCAAGATTAATAACAGTGTCTCCCGCTTCTCTTACAACGTGTTGTGCTTTTGCTGCAATTTCAGTTGCGCTTTTACGTGCTAAGTCTTTAGCAGCCTCAACTGCTTGAGGAGGCAAAGCATCAGCCACTGCTTTAAGGGCCTTAGTGGCCCCAGCGGCAATGCCAGGTTTAGATAAGGTAGTAGGCGTCGTTGATGACATCTATAAAGTAATATATTAATACATAATGAACCTGTAATACAAGGGTT
>CAYUFH010000032.1:13910-15148 GCA_964444015.1 uncultured Gammaproteobacteria bacterium
GGTCCAATTGAAATTAAATTTGCTAATCGTGCTTGCTATGTCGGCGCATTAGTTCTAGGTGATGAGGTTCTACTCGGCGCCGTACCCATGGAAGATATGGATCTAGTGATTATACCTTCTACTCAGGAATTAAGCGTTAATCCTGAAAGCCCCAATATAGCTTCAGCGAAAGTAAAATAAAGATCTTTTGAGCCGTCCTAAACAAGGCTTGTAAGTCCAAGGAAATAGAGTTAACAACTTTATGGTTTAACTTGTGGAGGAGGCTCTGCCGTATCTATAATCCTAGCTGCCGCGTCTTGGGCAGGACTAACACTTTCATCTTCTTCTATCCCTTGCCGTTGCATCATTCTACTTGCAAGGCTTGCTAATTTCTCTAAACTAGCCTGATTAAAGCCTTCTGCTCCAAAGACTAGTCCTGGTTTAAAACCTAGACGTTTAAGAAGGCGATTTTCTGCTGGCTCTGAGGGGTCTTGCTTACACTGATTTAGAACCATTCCAAGCTCTAACACTGTTCGACATAGAGTTTTAAGTTGCTGATGCTCTGAAGAAAATCCACTATTAGCGAATTTCAAACCAGATATTTTCGTTACATTCATCAGCTCTTCTTCTGATAAAGTTTTAGCACCCATATTAGCTGCAAGTAGAGCCAAGTCCTGCCCGGTCATTATTAAACACTGATTAAAAGCGCCTACTCCTTTCATAACAGCATATAGTTTTTGAAACGCTTCACGATCATCTGGCTTGGCTGCAAGAAAGTTCTTCAGCGCTTCACGCAAACCACTAATGCGAGGGCTTGCTTTGGTTTCTTGAGCTATGATCTCAACAAGACCCAATGCAATCCTCATATGCTTGCGCAAATTCTCATCAAGTACTGCCATTGGTAAAATATTGCCTTCCCCATCAAGCAAAGGAAACTCTCGCTCTTGCATAGTATGCAAAATAGGCAACTCAGATAGCGAAGCCGAGCGTAGCTCACAAGCTTCTAAGTGTTTGCGCCATAATTTTGAAACTTCAAGTTCTTCTGGTGATTGTTTGCAAGCTGTTGCACCCAGAGCCAGACTAGTTCCAGCCAATGCTTGAAGAAGAGCCTGACGCCGAGTAACTGGTGCTTCCACTGCAGCAGACGTTCGAGCCTCTGCGCCTATGCGACCAGCTGCTGCAAGAAATCTGGGAGCTAGGCTTCTCAAATCCATAAATATGGATTATAGCATAAATAGTATTACGGATTATAAAGGCTT
>CAYUFH010000033.1:0-9832 GCA_964444015.1 uncultured Gammaproteobacteria bacterium
AGTATAAAATTCACATTCAAACCAGCAGTCCAAGAATTATCCTTGCTTCCTGTGGCATTTAGATTGAATTGATTGAACTCCTGAATATAGTAAAGCCAACCAGCGATATGCTCATTGAAGCCATGTCTCCAACTATTAATACTTAGTAGGGTGTTATTAGCGCCAAGAGCCTCACCATCGAACCAAGCAATATGAGTTGATAGCTGATCTTTATCAGTAGTTTTGTGATAAACACCCAATCTCCACTCATTAATCAAATGAGTACTGCCGGCGATATCATCAAACCACATAGAACCCCATTTAGTGTATGGCGTAAACTTGCCCATCTCTTGAATAGCAGATGCATAGAGTAAATAAGTAGTGGAGTCTGGATTAGTGAAACGATATGCTTGGCTGCCAGCATAAACTAAACCAATATTAAACTGACCGGCTGAACCTTCTTCACCCCAATTTTTATTAAGCTCTGAAATGCCATAGAAGCTGTCACCAAATTGTTCCATCTCCGTTACAGCGAAAGCTTGTCTTAGACCCCATCTATCCCAAAGTCCATCTCCTTCACGATCTTTAACACCAAGCACAAAACCATAAGAACCACTAGCTATGCGGCTTTGATAGGCATCATTAGAATCACGAAACTCGTTCATCAAGTTAAGCAAAGATAGAGTGCCTTCAATAGCAGCCGGGGAACGACGCTCACCAATATCAAATGGGTCGTAAGCTATTTCTTGCTTATCGAAGAAGCGACGGTTCGCAAACTTACCAAAAACCATCATGTAGTCGCGTGACTCACCATGATAATCATCACGTACAAATATTTCTGGGATATCTATTAATTGATCATCAAAGAAATTATCAATATTGTCATCAATAGGACCTAAACCTTCTACACGAGTATAGATAGTACCTTCGTGCTCAGAAAGCTTAAAAATTGGCATTTTAGTTTCAACTCTATAATCTACAAAACCATCATAGTTATTGTTTGACCCTGCGGTACCTTGAAAAAACTGATTAGACAAAGTTAGATCTGCTTTAATTTCAGCATCCTCTAATATATCTACTGCCAATGCTGGCTGCCATAAAGTTGCAAGCGTCGTTAACGTTATTAAACCGATACTAGTTAGTTTTTTCATATTTGGAACCTCATCCCTCAACACCAATGCTACCCCTTAGAGCGGCACTAGTAAATAAGAAGCACTAATTTTCTATTTGTTCCCAGGAGGCGCTTTACGTATTACGATTGTGATGGGTCTTTTAATCAGCGATAAAAGGATTGGCTATGGTAACTGAATACTTACGGCCTAACTGCCCAGGATGACCTTGAAACTTATGCTCATCAGCTATCCAGATCTCAGACTGCTCAGCTGGGCTAGTATCCAACTTAATAACATCGCCTTTTTGTAAATTCATAATCTCACTAAGGTATAGTTCTCCGCGAGCCAAAACAATTTTTACATCTAAGTCAGTAGTAGATAAACGATTAAGTATAAGTTCGCGCGTATCATTACCTTCTTCCATGCGATCGTTCTTGTAAGCAGTCTGCCTGCTAAAAGTACCAAGAACATCTTCAAGAGCTGCATAAGGAACACAGATGCGCATCTTACCCTCGTAATCACCTATTCTAAGATCAATAGTAATTAAAGCAATAATATCAGTGGCTGCAACTATTTGAACCGTATGAGGATTCAATTCTAAGGCATTCATTTCAATATCATTAGCTGTAGGTATTAACATCTGCCAGCCTTCTGGTAAATAAAATAGTATTTTGCGCAGAGTATCTTTAGCAATACCAATCTCTACATCAGTAAGTTCATCGCGATCTGAGCCAGCGTTACCGCTACCACCCAAGAATCTATCTACCATAAGCCCTATGGCTTCTCTATCAATAGCCACACTAAACTCGGTAGTAAACGGATACATATTCATCACCGCTGTAATCGTAGATTCAGGCAGAGAAGATACGTAATCACCATAAGTTAACTGCTGGACAGCAGCTACGGTAAACTCTGTTTGCATTCTAAGAGCAGCATTAAGAGCCATATTGGCTTGACGACAGAAATATTCATGCGCCGAACCAAACAAACGTAAATGCTCTTTGCTGAACTTATCAGGGTTCTTAAAGTTGTATTCTTTAATTTTACGATTTTTACGCTGACCGAGTTTAGGCAAGCTTGCCTCTTCTCTGTCTCTATGATTTGCTTGGAAGTCTAACATGTTTATGTCCCGTTGTAGTTTACTGAATTATGAAATCAGTGAAATATAAATCAAACACTCTGTACTTACCGTGCAGAAGTTTGTTCATCTCTTCAACCATCTCTTCTTTGAGTGCTAGTTTAGTTTCGTAGCTAGCAAGCTCATCAGCCGTCTTAACAGACAGTGTGGAGATGATTAAATCTTTAATAGCAGGCATTGAGTGAGCCAGGTCATGCTCAATTTCAGCAATTTCCGGGTCAGCACCTTCTGCGCCGCCACCATGACCGCCACCCTCTTTCTTCTCTTCTTTTTTGTGTTCGCCTTCTTCTTCTGGCACAGCAGAATAAGCTTTGATAGTTATAGATGTTTTCAGGAATCTTGCTCCACCTGGGTCAGCCAAATTCACCACAAATTCACCAAGTGAATAAACAGGTAAGTTTGCTCCTGATTCAGGCTTCTCAACTTGTTTGATAATTTGTTCAACGTTAATAGCTTTAGGGACAATTTGGAATGTCAAAAAGCATGCTGCAAAACAGGCCACAAAAGTGAGTATGGTTTGCATCAGCATAGAGCCCACGCTTATCCCTACCGGTTTTGCTTTTTCTGCTACTGGTGCTTTTTCTGCTGCTTTTTTATCGTCTGCCATTACAAACTATTTTATGCCCAAAAACCCTAAGAATAATGTTCATGCAATTGGTTTTTTATTGGCTCAGGAAGCAGATTTATAAGCTTATCTTCTAGGTCATTTGGTGGATTTTGCAGTAAGGCCCTAATCCCTGATGAGGAGATAGAGATTTCAGGCTTTTCAAGAAAATGAACCTTATCTTGCGATAAAAAATCTGGAATTTCTTTTTGATTGTAGCCAGATCTTGGGTAAACAATGATATTTAGCTCGGCAAACTTCTCTGGTTGATGCCAATCCTGCAGCGTCGCGAAGGCATCTGCTCCCATAATCCAATACAAATCGACGTTAGGACAGAGGTCCTGATAAGCACTAATAGTGTCTGCGCTATAACTTGGAGCAGCTCTTAGAAGTTCAATATCATTAGCAAGAAATCTATCCTCGCTAGCAATTGCTGCTTTAACTAAAGCATGACGATCAGTAGCACTAAGCTTAGAAGCTTTGTGTGGATTTTGCTGAGCAGTAATAAAATGCACTTGATCTAATTGCAACTGTTCAAGAGCAACTTGAGCAAGACTAAGATGCCCTAAATGTATAGGATCAAAACTTCCACCAAATAAACCTATTTTCATAACATAGTCCCCATGCTAAATAGAAGCTGTAAATCGCTGCCACCTTGATCTCCAGCCAAAGACTCCATCACAGGAAAGCCGAGACTTAAATTATAAAACCACTTATTATTAACAGTCATACGCAAGCCAGGAGATATAAGCATGGTCGTGCCGCCGTGATTATCAAGAGCAATATCGTTTTGGCTTGGAGCATCTTCAGCATGAATGTTCGCTTCAAGAATTAAATCCCAAGCCAAGTGTTGTCCAAATGCATGTTGTGGGAAAATCTTTTCTAAAAAATGTCCTTCATGCTCTTGGTGACCCTCTTCTTGGTGTAAGTGACTATAGGGCTCTTGGTGATTATGGTTGAGCGGATAGCTAATAGCGACATTATAGTTAGCTGAATCACCAATACTAGCAGCGATATTATTAGTATTAGCAAGCACATATAAAACATTGGCGTCTAAATTAAAGTGCTGGTATTTCTTGCTTAAAGCCAAACCAAAACTTGGATTAAAACTGCCTGGACCATTTTGAAAATGTGCTTCGTAATACTCACCATGCTGAGATTTTTGCTCACTATTCGCTATCGGAAAATTAATGCCTGTAAGTATCGCTGCCTGCAAGCTATCACTCTCTAAAAAACGATATTGCGCAAACAAATTAAGATCGCCCAATCCATGAGTACCATCCAAGGTTTCCAGCTCAGCATCATGCAGTTCTCTAATACCCCAATTAGATATAAAAGGATAACTAGCAATAAGCGTAAAATCATCAGTCACACCATAACCCAAACTAATATAATTTCTCAGGCTCGCCGTTGCATCATCAGCCGCTTCTTTGCGTGAATTAATTCGCCCTATCTGCGCTGAGCTCAATTTTCCATAGTTAGTATATTTGCTGCCTATAGATATACTAAAAGCTCCCTCTGGCATAGTATAAGCAGGTATAGTAATAATAGGACCCGCTCCCAGACTAGATCCTAGTGAGCAACCACAATTGCCGCCATGAGCGAGATTTGGCAAAAAAAATAAGTTAAAACAAATAGCGCTAATTATGGCAAAGCAGAGATTATGCACTCGCCCACGGCAGCGCAGAAACGTGACATGGGTCACGTTTCTTGCTCTCATTGCGAGCACAGCGAAGCAATCCATTTGCCATATAGCTCTGGATTGCTTCGTCGCTCTGTTCCTCGCAATGACAGGCAGCACCTAACGAGTCTGCCCCTCACCTTCGATGATGTACTTATAGGTGCAAAGTTCACGCAAACCAATAGGACCGCGCGCGTGCATTTTCTGGGTGCTAATACCCATCTCAGCACCAAAACCAAACTCTTCGCCATCGGTAAATCTAGTGCTGACATTAACATATACGCAAGCTGAATCAATATTACGTTTGAAATATTCAGCGTTTGCCATATTTTCAGTAATAATCGAATCAGAATGTGCTGTTGAATAGTGATTGATATGATCAACCGCATCTTCAAGACTGTCTACTACTTTAATTGCGACCTTAAGATCTAAATATTCTTTAGCCCAATCCTCTTCTGTTGCAGCTTGAACCCCCGCAACAAGAGCTTGGACCTGCTCGTCACCAATCAACTCTACATTAGCTTCCCTGAGCCTTGCAGCTAGTTTAGTTAGAGTCTGTTTAGCTATGTTTTTATGCACCAATATAGTCTCGCAAGAGTTACAAACACTAGGTCTTTGAACTTTAGCGTTATAAGCAATCTCAATAGCCTTGGCAAGATCTGCAGTCTCATCAATATAAGTATGGCAAGTACCACCTCCAGCACCTAGCACCGGGATTAAAGAATTGGCGGTCACGAAATGATTAAGCTCTTCACCACCACGAGGAATAACCAAATCAATATATTCTTTTGCGGATAACATTAACTTGGCACTTTCACGAGCTTTGCATTGTAAGAATTGTATTCCTTCATAAGGAACATTAGTTTGTTTAAGAGCGCGCTCAACAACAGCCATAATCGCCAAATTACTATTCCAAGCATGACAGCTACCTCTAAGAACCAGTCCATTTCCAGATTTGATAGCAAGAGCAATAGCATCAGTAGTGACATTAGGGCGCGCTTCATAAATAATGCCGATAACTCCAAGCGGCACTCGCACTTTGCTGATGCGCATACCTTTAGGGTGAGTCCAACCTTCTTCTACTCTACCAATTTCTTCTTTGATATTAATAATATTGCGAATACCCTTAGCCATGCCTTGAATACGCTGAGCATTAAGAGTAAGCCTGTCGATATTAGCAGCGCTAGTATTGTTTTTACGAGCTTCTTCTAAATCTAATTTATTAGCGCTAACAATTTCCTCGACCGATTCGAGTAGTTCTCTTTCTATAAGACCTAAAGCCTGGTTTTTATCAATTTCACCTAAAATCGCCATACGCTTAGAAGCAATGCGCGCTGCTTTGATTTGATCCAGTAATTTATCCTGCTCTTGCTTGGTTAAAGTCTCTGCCATAAAGCTAATTATCCTTTATTTGAAGAGCTTTTTGCAAGACTTAACCCAGTCTTAACCTAGGTTTAGTAGATAAAAAATACCGGGACACATATATGTTATACAGCAACGAAGAAAAAATACTAAACACCCTTCTAAACGCAGCAGGCGATAGACAGAAGATGTTGGCCCATAATCTTACCAATATTCACACTCCTGGTTTTAACCAAAGACAAGATTTAGATTTCAGCACAGTAGTACGCAACGTTAAACATAGCGGTGCTAGTAAAACAGACATGAATAGAGCAATCGAAAATGCTAGTTTCACAGACGAACAAAAACCTAGTTTCGAAACCGAAATGGCTGCTATGTTCGAGAATCAACTTAAATATATTTTGCTTACTCGCATCAATGGTCACATTTACCAGCACATGCAAGAAGCAACTCAATCGGGCAGGGGTTCATAAGGGGATAAATCATGAGTAGTATATTTGAATTATTAAACACAGCTAATAACGGTCTTAAAACTCAGCGTGAGTTGATGCAAGTATCAGCTCAAAACATCGCCAACATGTTCACTCCTGGCTATAAGGCTCAGCATGCAGTAGTTAGCGCTCGCACTGGTGAAAACTCATTCGATCAAATGTTAGCTTCCATGGGTGCAGGTGAAGGCGGAGCGTCCCTACTAAATGACGGTCATGGTGAGGGTACTATGATTGCTCGCATTGAAGTAGATATGAGCGCAGGCAATAAAGTTTATATGCCGGATCATCCACTAGCTGATGCTAACGGTAATGTCGAGATGTCCAACGTAGATAGCGCCTCTGAGATGCTACATATGTCAGAAGCCGTTAAACAATATAAAGCTAATCTTGTTATCGCTGAGCTTGCTAAAAAAGCAGCAACTGAAGCGCTTAATATGACTAAAAATTCTTAATGAGCGGAGCTAACTTGTTTTTGCAAAAAAGCTGATTGTTGTAATGGATTATTATTTTTGATAATATTCATCAAATCAGCTAGAGCCGGTAGTTTGAGTCCCATAAAGCTACAAATGGTCTGAACTGAGCCATAGAAAAACTTACCAAAGCCATCTTTATGCAATAAGCGCAGTGGGTATCTCTCAGCCAGAGGGCGAGGGTCTTGCTTCTCATCACCACGCATACCATTAGTACCATTTCTAAATGATGACCAAGAAATAATTAGCCCAAGCAAAGTATCATAAACCTTACCTAAACCAGGATTCACTTTTTCTATTAAGTGACCAATCATTAATCCCATAGATTCCGCTCCGCAAATTAAATCTTCGATTGCTGATTGCAGGTGCCCCGAAACATCTAGAGGTTCTAGTTCTGTTTTACCATTACCCCGCTGGACTTTAACTTTAGGTGGTTGCGGTAATAAAGCTAGAGTATGACCAAGCAGAGCTTTACCAGCAGATGAAGACCACATTAACCAAGCATTGACCGTCGGTAATATAGCTTTAGCTACAAAATTAACTGATTTCATAAATGCTGATTGCGTTTTAGCTTGCTCAGGCTTAGTAATGCCCAGCATTGATAGTAATGGCTTAGAAGCTGAGTAAACAAAAGTAAAAATAGATAATGAAGCATTAAAGGCTCCAACTATTTTTTCGCGACAACCCTCTACTAGAGCTTTATCCCAGGATAAAGCTTGCCCCTCTTTATCCTTCACTCGCCAAAATTTACAAAGCATATTAAACAAAGCCGTAATTGGTTTAGGCATCTGGTAATCTTCTTCTGATGTTGCTTTATTTTCTACCCATTCAACGAAAGAAGCTCCGAAATAAGAAAGCCAATATGGGCTACCTTTGCTAAGCAAACTTCCAATAGCAGCCATTGTCATTTCAAACAAAGAAAAGAAACCCATTTTGCTAGTTAGACCTTTAATTACTTTATAAAGATTGATAGATAATTTTTCACCATCATTTTTAGGTTCTATACGTTCTGCGGGATCTTCGGCTTTAGAAATTTGTTTTAATACTTCATTGTCCGTTACAGTATTTTTATTAGGTTCAGGGGCTTTAGCTTTATTATCTGGTGCTAAAACAATTTGAGCATTATTCTCTGGGGCCGGATTTACCTTATTAACTAGAATAGGGATATTGCTCATTTAACTCATATGGGTCTTATTGAGAACTATTCGCAATAAAAGACAATACGTATTATAGAGCTTCTTGAGAACTATTCGCAATAGCTAAGCTTAAATATTTTCTAAATAAGAGCTAGGGCTATTTAGTTATTAACAAAGCTGCCGACTGAGAAAGATAGCAGTCAAAAAAACGACCGCCATTGAGGAAGATAAGATTTTATGCGTAAAATAACTAATGTATTTCTAGTAGCCTTGCTTGCTTTAACTAACATAGATCGAGCTAAAGCAGCAGATGATAGTAGTGCTGGGGTCAGTGAAGCCGTATCAGGTGTTGAAGTTGTATTTGCAACTTTTAACGAAGAAGGTATTTTAGAGCCAACTGATAGCCCTGTAACTACCGATGCTGATGGTAATTTTGATATGTCAGTAGCCAAAAGTTTTCCCAAGGATAAACCTTTATTTGCAGTAGTGCAAGATCCGAGTGGTGAAGGTACTCAGCAGATTTCATATATAGATCTAGATGCCAAAGGTGAGATCACTATCGAACCGATGGATACCGCTATCACCAAAACCCTAATTACTTTTATGAGCGAAGCTCCGGATATTGATCCATCCTCTGTATCAGCAGATATGGTGGAGAACTTCACAGCCGCAATGAGCAAAGCTCTTGAAGAAGTGCCTCTACCAGAAACCGCAGCAGATGCTTTAACTCGTTACTCAGAAGCTTTATCTCTAAAGCCATCTGCTTTTCTTAATGCTGTAACCGGTTTTAACGTTGATCCGGAAGATATGCTTAAAGTTGCTTCTATGGTTGGTGATGCGGCTTCAGCGGATTTCGATCCTCTGTCTGAGAAACCTAGTCCGCTAGGAGATATTCCGCCAGGACTACCAACACCAGGTTTAATACCGCCTGAGTTAATGAAAAAATTTACACCTAAAGATTTTGATTTTAATAAAACTTTCGGTGAAGACATTATGCCTCCAGGAGGACTTAAAGGAGCAATTCCATCAGGATCATTTATTATGCCAGCGGGCATAGCATTAAACCCTGCTATAACTTTTCCTAGTGAGCCGGTATTACCGCAAGGTGTAACTATTCCTAAAGGTTTTCAAATGCCACCAAACGCCATTTTGCCTCCAGGGATAATAGTTGCTGAGGGTTTCGTACCACCAGCAGGACTTCAGTTCCCACCAGGCATGATCGCACCTCCAGGATTTAATCCTGAAGCTTTCGGTGCAACTACCAATACTAGTTTTACAGCGCCAACAGGTTTCGTACCATCGCCAGGTTTTGCTATTACAGGTAGCGACGGTGGTTTCGGTATGCCTAGTGGCTTCCCGCTTCCTAAAGGATTTGAGATGCCAGCAGGTGCGATGAATTTCCCTCCGCCACCAGGTTTCACGGCTCCACCATTACCAGCGGGTTTCACTAAGCCAGAAGGTCAGCCCTTCCCAAGTGATTTTACTTTCCCAGCAGGAGCAGTGATGCCACCTACTTTTAATCCAGCAGGTTTCGGTGCAGGATTTAATTTCGTGCCTCCTAGCGATTTCGTCCAAAAAGATTTCAGCGCCAAAGCTGATTTCAATCAATTCAAGGGCGATAGCTTTGTTGCTTTCGATCCACTTAAAGGTTTTGATCCTAGTAAACCATTCGGCGGTTTCTCTGGTCCACCATTGGGCACAGATGGCAAACCTGTAGCTGGTTTCTTCGATCCCAATAATTTACCAGCAGGGGTTCAACCACCAGCAAACTTCGGGCAAGACAATTTCGATCCATTTGCAGGGTTTAAACCTCCACAACCAGGATCTGCACCTACAGGTCCAGCAGTCCCTCCTACGGG
>CAYUFH010000033.1:9932-12773 GCA_964444015.1 uncultured Gammaproteobacteria bacterium
GAATTGGCTCCACCACCTCCACCGCCACCAGCTCAACCACCAGTTGAAGCACCGAAAGCTAGAGTAATAGCTAAGGCGACTAAAGCTAAGTATCTTGATGCTCGCAAGCGCAAAGCAGGACGCAATTTAGTAAGCGCAAGCTTAAATACATTAGGTACTGGTCAAGTAACTAACGTAATTGTAAGTGCACCAGAAGGCAGTAATGCTAAAACAGCGACTAAATCAAAAATCACAGCAAGTGATGGCGTTTATTTGGCTGGCAAAGTATTAAAAAGCACTGATGCTATCAACGTTCCAGTCTTAGTAGATCCTAGTACTAGTAAAACTAGTGTCAAGGTTACTCTCAACATAGATAATAAAGTTGAAAGTACTGACCTTGATGTTGAAGCAACGGCAGTACAGCTAGTAACTCAGCTTACCGGTTCTACAATACAAGTTGCTACTACAGGGACTGATGTTGAATTTACTAATAGCTCAGTAACAGGTTATCTACTGCCACCAGGCTCAAGTGCTAGTGGACTTAAAAAAGCCATACGCATGACTGGTACCGTTGTTGCCGGTGATGAGTCTAGTGTAGTTAATTTCAAAAAACCTGCTGCCGCTAAAACCGCTGGTATTTACACTGTCGTCTTTACTGATGGTGATAGTGAATACTTCGGCAAGGTTACTATCGGCACTCTTAAAGCCAAAACTGTCAAAGGTAAAGTTCTTGCCCCAGGCGGCTCGCTCTAACAGTAGAAACGAGCCTGACGGCTTGATCTAAGCTTCTCTATAAAAGCTCTACTCCTTGAGTAGGGCTTTTATTTTTATTGCATTCGAGCAAGCATCGGAAAAGGTCTAATATACAAAACAAAAAGCCCCGGTGGAAATCCCGGGGCTTTTATTTCTAGATTTATAGTTAACTTATTAGCTTTGCGGTAGTTCAGCTTCTTCAGTTGATACAGCTTGATCAAGAATTGATTCTTCATGCTCAGCTGCTGGCTGCTCAGCTCCTAAAGCTTGATATTCAGGAATAGCTTCAAGATGATTAGTAAGTTCTGCTGGCTCTTCATGAGCAGCTTCAACAGCCATCTCTTCAGCTTTTACAGCTAATGATGTGAAAAGTGCAAATGCAATAGCGATTCTAGTTAGTTTATTCATTTAGGTCTCCTTATCCTTTTACAAGTACTACTCTCGGTTGCTTAAAGCAAAACTAAAGATGATCTTTCGCGTTTAATAATTTTTACGCAATCTAACGGAGCCTTTGGCTAGGATAAATTAAACCTATAAGGACAATATACCCAATTTTTAGGTGTTTTTAACTAGATGATAATATTGGCATTATGAGCACGGCGACAGATATATATGATGTACTAATTATCGGCGGTGGACCAGCAGGTCTTAGCGCTGGACTTTATGCTGCGCGCGGCAATATGCGTACCCTGCTTCTTGAAAAAGGCATAATCGGTGGGCAATTACAAGTAACTCTAGAAGTAGAAAATTATCCGGGCATGGATCATATGACAGGTCCTCAAATCTCTGATGCGATGGAAGCACAGACTCGCAGGTTTGGTTGCGAAATTGTAACTGGCTTAGGGGTAACAGAGGTAGATTTTAAATCTCAACCTAAAATAGTCAAATGCGGAGATAAGATTTATAAAGCTCATTCAGTGATTCTTGCTAGCGGCTCCGAGCATAAGCATCTAGGCGTCCCCGGAGAAAAGGAGTTTAGTGGCAAGGGTGTTAGTTACTGCGCAGTTTGTGATGGCGCTTTCTTTAAAAACCGTCATGTTGTAGTTGTTGGTGGTGGTTCATCAGCAGTGGAAGAAGGTAATTTTCTTACTAAGTTCGCTTCCAAAGTTACCCTGATACATCGCCGTGATGAATTAAGAGCTGAGCGTATATTACAAAACAGATTTCTAGCTAACCCTAAAACAGAAGTGATTTGGAACACTGTTGTTGAGGAAATCAAGGGTGATATGCTCGGCATGTCTAGTATAACCTTGCGCAACCTTCAAAACAATGAACTAAGAGACTTCCCTTGTGAGGGGATATTTATTTATGTAGGTCTAAGCCCTAACACTCAGTTCCTTGCTGGCACGGGCATCGCTTTCGATGAGACTGGTAAAATTATTGCTAATCATAAAATGGAAACTAATATACCTGGGGTCTTTGTTGCAGGTGATGTGCGTAACACCCCGCTTAAACAAGCGGTTACAGCAGCTTCTGATGGCTCACTAGCCGCAACCATAGCGATAGCTTACGTTGAAGCGTTAGAAGATTAAATTACACCAGAACCAGTAAATATGGCTTCCAGTTCTGCTGTTGCATGTTCTAAATTGTCATTGACGATTTTGAAACCAAAACGCCCTGATTCTTTCATCTCGTCGCGTGCTTTGTTAAGACGCTTCTCTAAAATATCATTGGCTTCTGTGCCGCGCTCCCTAAGTCTACGCTCAAGCTCAGCAAAGCTAGGTGGCATCAAAAATAAAGTTATAGCTTGAGGAAATTGCGCCATAATCTGCAAAGCACCTTGAACTTCTATTTCCAGAAAAACACTTTTACCACTAGCTAGGGTTTCTTCAACAAATTTGCGTGGAGTTCCATAGTAATTACCAACAAACTCAGCCCACTCCAGCAATTGACCAGATTGGATCATTGCAGTGAAATCCTCTTTTGTTTTAAAAAAATAATTAATACCCTCTCGCTCGCCTTCGCGCTGTTTGCGCGTTGTTGCCGAAACCGAGAAGATCACATTATCTTTTACTTTAGGATTGCTAAAAAGGCGTTTAACTATAGTGCCCTTGCCTACGCCAGAAGGACCGGTGAATACTATTAGGCGTGCTTTATTATTGGAGCTCA
>CAYUFH010000033.1:12873-15084 GCA_964444015.1 uncultured Gammaproteobacteria bacterium
TCAATAATGTCTTGCAATTTAGTGTTGATGATTTCTCTACTCGTTAAAGTTTGATCCAAATCAAGCTCACCGATAATATTACGCAAAGAGGTTAATGCTAGTTGTTGAATACCATAGAGAAGATTAGTAATCTCATAAATCGCAGCATACGGATTAATAATCTGATAGTAAATCACCGCATCAACATTGATATTAACGTTATCTTTGGTAATTACACCCTGAGATTCTAGTGGTATTACTTGCTCGCGTAAATCAACAACCCTGTCCAAACTATCTACAAACGGCAATATAATATGCAAGCCTGGTGGAATTGTCTTGATATAACTACCAAGCCTAGTAATTAACCCACAAGTACCTTGTTGAATAATTTTTACGGCACCAGCAAAAATCAAAAACGCAACACCAGCAAAAAAAACTAGGGCGAAACTTAAAATATCCATAGCACTCATTGTAACAAAGCTTAGATACTCCACTCGTGCTTAAAGCGCTAAAACATGACGTCGGTCACGTTTTAGCTAAGTATATAATCCAACAAGGTTCTAGTCGGCATCCCGCTAGCGCCAGATGGCGACCAATCATTAGCTTCTTCAAGCCAGCATGGTCCAGCAATATCTATATGCAACCAAGGAATTTGCTCTTCTGCTGCTTTTTTAGAGTTCTTAGTTTTATTACCCACAAACTCTTGAATGAAAAGCCCACCATTCTGAGCACCCGCCTGCCCGCCAGAGCCAGCATTCTTTAGATCGGCAATGTCTGACTTCAACCTTGACTTATATTCATCATAAAGAGGTAATTGCCACATTAATTCCCCTTGCCTATCAGCGCTAGCTTTAACTCTATCGAGCAAATCTTGATTATTAGTCATTAGACCAGCACAATGATTACCTAAAGCTGTAATACAAGCACCCGTAAGTGTCGCTATATCAATAATCTCATCAGGGTTCTTCTTAGAAACATAGGCAATTGCATCAGCCAAAGTTAAACGACCTTCGGCATCGGTATTATTCACTTCTATAGTTTTGCCGTTCATTGCTGTAATTACATCACCCGGTCTATAAGCTTTGCCACTAGGCATATTTTCGGTGGCTGCAATAATGCCAGTAACTTTGATATTCTCAGGTTTAAGCTCTCCAAGTGCCGTCATTAATCCCAAGACCGACGCTGCGCCTGACATATCTTCTTTCATCATTTCCATGGACTTAGCAGGCTTAAGACTAAGTCCTCCGCTATCAAAAGTCACACCTTTACCAACTATAGACAGATGCTTACTTTTACCAGCTTTATATGTTTTAGCTGTATAAGTTAGCTCTATAAACTTAGGTGGCTCATCTGAACCCTGGGCAACTGCCAAATATGAACCCATGCCAAGCTTTTGACATTCACTGCGGCCCAAGATTTTAACCGTAACTCCTTTAATTCCTTGAGCCACTTGCGCAAGATAGCTTGGCGTCACTCTGCAGGCAGGCTCCCAAACTAAATCTCTAGCCTTATTCGTTGCCTTGGCAACAACTTCGGCTCTAGCTATAGCTGCTCTGGCTGCGCGAGAGGGGCTGTCCTCCACCAAAATATTGATTTCCTGGATTTTTTTGGATTTTTTCTTGTCTTTCTCTTGAGTTTTGTACTTATTGAAGTCGTAATTTAATAAAATTCCACTTTCAGCGATCAATTCTGGTCTTTCTATGCTGCGAAATGACAATTCCTCGACTTTTTCAGACTTGGCTGCCCTGATAGCAGCGGCAATGGCCCTGCGCTCTGCCTTGAGGTCAAATTTAGATTTTTCACCCAAACCAAGTAAAAGTACCTTCTGAATTTTTTCTCTGGTTTTAATAAGCAAGGTAGAAGCAAGATCAAACTTAAAGTCTTCAGCTTTGATTTCTGCACTAAGCTTGCCATCAAAAAACTTATCCAAGCTTTTAAATTCTTTAGAATTATCACCCTGATATTCTGCTATCACCAAAAATGAACTACTAATAGCACTAAGCTCTTTCGCTGTAGTGAAGCCTGTTTTAGCTAGATTAATTTTTACCATGATTATATTATAGCCACAAACAAAAAGACGGGCATAAACCCGTCTTTTCATTAGCTTAAGTAACTAAGAATAAGTAAACTACTTCTTCTTAGTTGCTTTTTTCTTAGCTGCTTTCTTAGGAGCTGCTTTTTTAGCTGCTGGCTTTTTAGCTGCTTTCTTTTTAGGAGCTGCTTTTTTAGCTG
>CAYUFH010000034.1:0-1508 GCA_964444015.1 uncultured Gammaproteobacteria bacterium
GCACGCAGCTCATCTATAGTACGCTGCGAAAAATCACTAATAGTGTATTGAAGCTGATCATAATAAGGCAATCCCTCACGCTGGGAGATGTCGCGCATGGCGCTAATAAAATTACGAGCAAACTCACCATAGCCAGCGCCAACTTCTAGAACCCGGATTTCTTGGTTATGGATTGCTTCGCCTTCGGCTCGCAATGACGAACTAGTTTCAGCTTGCAGCTTCAGATTATCTATAAATAATCGAGCCTTCTTATAAGCCTCATCATAACTAGATAGTCCTGTATAAGGGACCTCGTTACGCTGCCAAGCCGCAATCCCAGTCTCAAAAAAATAGCTACGATGAATCCGCCAAATTAGGGACTCATCGTAGCGTTTATAATCTTCTATACAGCTAAGTATGGGTTATTAGATTCTCTTGTAACCATCAGCAAAACCATCTAGGTTTTGGTGAACAGTCAAATCATATAAACCTTCAGCAGTTGAAGCAACAAGTCTAAATGGAAGCTTAACGACGAACTCTACGCCATCAAGTAGGAGACCGCCTGCTTTTTTCACACAACATTGTTTTTTGTGGCATGATTTGCATTTTGGTGATTTTCTACCAGAGCCATCAGCGAATGCTGGACCTGCTGCAAGCAGAATAACTAGAGCCGAAATAAGTGTCTTTTTCATCATAAGTTCGAGTATAGGCGGAAGACTAATCTTTGTAAAGTAGCTTGACATTGAGTATTATTGTTTTAATTATTCCAAGCAATTACAAAAGATTAGCTTCAATATAAGACGCTTAATTTAGAGCTTCAATACTATAGAAACCGGACAATGATCCGAACCTTCTACCTGATCAAGCTGCTCAGCCGAATCCAAATGCTTGATCAATGGCTTAGTAATATAAAAGTAATCTATTCTCCAGCCCACATTCCTAGCACGAGCAGCTGTGCGAAAACTCCACCAAGTATATTTATCAGCAAGATCGGGATTAAAGTGACGATAAGCATCTCTAAAACCAAGGGCTTCCAAACTATCTAAACGTTCACGCTCTATAGGCATAAAACCAGAAGTCTCTATATTCTCTTTAGGACGAGCTAAATCTATCTCATGGTGAGCCGTATTGAAATCACCAGTGATAATAATATTAGGCTGAGTTTTCAATTGCTCGCGCAGTATCTCTAGTAGATCATCATAAAATTCTAATTTGAACTTGAGCCGCTCTTCACTAGCACCACCATTAGGGAAATAAATATTATAGAGAATGAAATCTAGTGAACCATGCTTGTGATGACTTTGAATTACCCTACCTTCGATATCATATTTAGCATCGAACTTATCATCACCAGTGCCATGCCTAATACTAAGAGGCTTAGCTTTAGTACTAGCCCAAGTCGCTACACCACTATAACCCGGTCGCTGAGCGCTATTATAATCCATCACTGGATAATGCTCGCGCTCAGTCAGTGTTAATTCTAATTGCTCTAATTTCGCTTTAGTTTCTTGCAGGCAGAGTATATCTGG
>CAYUFH010000034.1:1608-14782 GCA_964444015.1 uncultured Gammaproteobacteria bacterium
CTCCTCGCAATAGCAAAAACGTGACCAATGTCACGTTTTTGCGCTTACAGCTATGAGTGCACAGATGAAAGCCTCACTAGCTCCGCCACTGCATCTCCTATCTCAACAGTATTAGCCTTACCACCTAAATCTGGAGTAGTAATGCCCTTCGCTAGAACTTCTTGGACAGCAGCCTCTAATAAATCAGCTTCACGCGCCATAGCAAAACTATATCTAAGCATCATCGCAGCACTAAGTATCATCGCCATCGGATTAGCTAAACCCTTCCCTGCTATGTCAGGTGCAGAACCATGCACTGGCTCATAAAGCCCTGGTAGAGATCCGTCGCCGAGTGAAGCACTAGGCAATAGTCCTATACTACCAGTGAGCATACTTGCTTCATCAGAAAGAATATCGCCAAATAAATTTTCAGTTACTATCACATCAAACTGCTTAGGGTTCTTAATTAGTTGCATCGCAGCATTATCAACATACATATGTGAAAGTTCTACATCTGGGTAATCAGCCGCAAGACCATTCACTACATCACGCCAAAGCTGAGAGACATTAAGCACATTAGCTTTATCTACAGAACATAGACGCTTACCACGTTTGCGCGCCAACTCAAAAGCTACGCGAGCGACACGCTCCACTTCTGGCTTAGTGTAAATCATAGTACCGATACCAGTATAACCATCATTAGAACTAGGCTTACCGAAATAAACTCCACCAGTCAGTTCGCGCACTACCATCACATCCACACCACTTACCACTTCGGTTTTAAGAGTCGACAAATGAGCCAGCGACGGATAAACAACAGCAGGACGTAAATTAGCGAAAGTTTGTAATTCCTTACGCAAGGCTAGTAAACCAGTCTCAGGTCTAGTCTCACGCGTCAGCGTGTCCCACTTAGGTCCACCGATAGCAGCCATAAGTACTGCATCTGCTTTCTTCACTCCATCGCGAGTAGCATTAGGAAAAGGGCTGCCAGTCTTATCAATAGCAACTCCACCAAGATCATATTCTTCAAATTTAAAATCTGGAACTAGGACTTTAAGAACTTTAAGAGTCTCACGAGTTATTTCGGGACCTATGCCATCACCAGGGATTAGAGCTATGTTTTTCACAAGAAATGATTATAGCAATTGATACGAGACCCATTCTGAAAGCCTGAAGAATAGGTTTATTGTCTAACCATTTCTTTAGAGAATATTTGCATTATGGCTTTGGCTAACTTGCGATGATTGTGCCGCACTAAATCACCACGCTGCAATAAATTAGTTGGATAGACATTGACATTGAGCTTTTTAAGTCTTGAATAATCAATCTCAACAGGGTATTGATTATCAGCCTCATAGCGCTCTATTTGATTTCTTTTCGGTGGGACATTATTCACCACCACATAGTCTATTAGTTTCTGCTCAGGCTGCTTATTGATATGACGGTATATAGCTTCAATATGATCTGCGACTGAATAAGCATCAGTTTCCCCAGGCTGCGTCATCATATTACAAACATAAATACGCGTTGCTTTTGATTGCATAATTGCAGTGGCAACTTCTGGTACAAGTAAATTAGGAATAATTGATGTATAGAGAGAACCTGGACCAAGAATTATAAGATCTGCTTCTGCGATAGCAGCAATCACGTCTGGTAAAACTTTCGGTGGTGGTTGCTTGCAGCGCAGTTGACGAATTTTACCGCGAGCTTCTGGAATATTAGATTCGCCTTCCACGATAGAACCGTCTTCCATCTCAGCGATTAGATGCATAGGCTCATTACTAACTGGTAGAACCTGTCCTCTGGCTTTAAGTATGCGGCAAGCATGCTTCACGGCATCAGCCATATTGTTACTACCACCAAGCTCAACTAAAGCGGTAAGAAATAAATTACCAAAACTGTGTTTACGCAAATCCTCTGGTGCATCATCATCAAAACGATACTGGAATAGTTTAGTAATAACCTCATCATCGTGCGCAAGAGCAGCAATACAGTTACGAATATCACCAGGTGGCACCATCTCCATAGACTGTCTGAGCCTGCCACTACTGCCACCATCATCAGCAACAGTAACTACAGCAGTGATATTGCCAGTGTAAACCTTAACTCCACGTAGCATATTTGACAGTCCAGTACCACCACCTATAGCAACCAGTTTAAAACCCTTACCTTGCATATGATGTCTATCTAAAGTCTCTAGTAGAGAACTTTCATCTGGTGCAACCAAATGCAAAACACGCTTATTAGATTGAAAAAAAGAAAAAACTAAAACAAAAGCACCTATACTAATTGCAACAATGCCACTAACAGTAGGTGGCATAATATCCGCTACCCAAGAAAGTAGATTCCAGGTAAATTGTGAGATCAGTGTAACTGGCCTAGCTTTTAGAACCAAAGCAATACCAAAAGCAATAGCACTAAGGCCAAGTACTGTGAAAAATAACCAGCGCTTTAAACCAGGGAAAGTATATTTACGAAATTCAGAACGAAACACCGATACTTATTGTACTTCGCTATTAGCTAGTTACTGAGCAAAATACTCTTAGCAGCATCCATTGGCATGCTTAGCTAGGTCAACATGTTCTACTAGAACTTCTGCTTGGCTTTGATATACGGCTTTTAGGGAGCTTGCTGTTTCTTCTGCAAAATATACTGAACGATGTTTGCCACCAGTACAACGAAAAGCAAAAATCACCTCATCATCCTGTTTACGCCCCGGATTAGCAAAAAAATCCTTCACAAAAGCATCAGCAAGTTGCTTAATTAGGACTAAGCGCTGCTGCGCAGCAACATCTCGCAAAAAAAACTCTTTGATCTTAGTATCTTGACCATTAAATGGTTTAAGTTCGGGTACCCAATAGGGATTATTCAAATCTCTAAGATTAAAAAGGAAGTCATGCTTAGGTGGCATTAAACCAAGCTCTTCATAGAATTTATAACCGTAGGATATGATCTTAATCTTCATATAGTGGATTGCTTCACTCGCAATAACAAAACTACTAAAGCTTGAACCCTAAAGCACAGGCTAGCAAACAGCATAGCACGCTGAAAAGTGCATAAGCAACGGCTTTAAGGATTTGTCCGGATTGCATTTGCTGTATCACTTCAAGACTATATGCACTAAAAGTAGTAAGGCTACCTAAAAATCCTACACTTAAGAATAATCGCAAATGCTCTGCACCGTTAAATTTAGGAGTTAAATAACCTATTAAAAACGACCCTATAACATTAACAAGCAAAATCGCTTGTGGGACAAACAACATCGCGGCATAACGCAAAAGCGCACCAGCCACAGCTCCCAGCATGATTGGTATTAATTTAGTTAGTAGAACGACCAAGCTCAACCCATTTACTATCTACATAGAGCAGCCTTAAAACATCACCAGAATTAAAAACTTGTACTCCTGTACCAGCAATATTAATACTATCGTTCACACCACCACCGACTTTGTCTCTAATACTAATACCAGACTTAAAGACAAGGGTTACTGTTTGACCAGCAATGCCAGCTGTTAGCTTTGCAATAGTGCTATTAGCACCACTACTAGTAATCATCATAATATTGCCATTAGCAACGGATAGCTCTTCATTAGCTAAAGCCCCGATATCAGTAACAGTACTAGCTACTTTTTCATAATTAAAATCACCTTTCGCAATCTTGGTTCCTTGTAATTTCTGGAGAGCAACTTTTATGCTATCTCCATCAGCGACAGCACCAGTTTGAGAAACAAAAGTTGTAAGCAAGCTAGCGAGTATAGTTGCCGTATCAACCAAACCCGCATCAACAGTATCAGGTACCTCTGGCAAATCATCTCCACCATGTGGATCAACTCCTACAGGGGTTTGGTATATCACCATAGGCAAACGAGCTAAAACTTCATTGCCCGATCCCTTCACAACTAAACTACCAGTTAAAGAATCTGTTGGGATTAGGGGTAACTGAGCCGCTAAAACTTTCTTAGCTCCACGCTTAAATATCCTATGACTCAGAGGAGTAGGATCAGTATTCTCATCTTGCGGAGCAAAAGAGACGCTTACGCCTCCACTAAACTGCGCCGCTCTCAGACCTCGAATATTAACTTCATCACCCTCAAAAGCAACTTGTTGCTCAAGCAAAGCTGCACCATAAGCAGCAGTAAAATTTACTAGCAATAGTGCTAAACTTATACCCATCCCCAATGAGCGTTTTATCATACGCTCACAATATAACACCGCTTTGGCTTTATGCCAATCAACTAATGGGGGCTTACAGTTAAATAAGTGAATACAAGACGCTATGGTAGTCAATACGAAGACATCGCTTGTGACTATCTTAAAAAACTCGGCTATGAAATTATAGATCGCAACTGGCATTACTCCAACCGAGGTGAATTAGACATAGTAGCTATCGATCCTAAGCGCTTCCAGGAAGCATACCTAGTCTTTATTGAGGTAAAAGCAAGGGAAGCTGCACTTGAAGATAGCCTGCGCGCTTTATCAGGCAGTAAAATCAAACAGCTTAAGAAACTAGCCGCAGCCTACCTAAATTACAAAAAACTCAAAAACTGCAATATTAGTTTTGACTTTATAGCCATCTGCAAAAATAAACTAGAACATATTAAGGACATAGTATGACGTCTTGAAACATAAGCGCTACAATCAAAATTGGTGAAAATTAAATCACTAATCTCAGCAATTAGCTTAAGTCTTGCCGCTTATCCTGTTTTGGCGGCTGCAAATGATTTTAGTTTGCGTAGCAATAAGGCTTTTTATCCAGCCCAGGTTGAAAGTGAGAATTTAAATAAAAAGGTTAGTTTCGTATTTAGCCAAACTAAACTATCTGAAATTCTGATGACTCTAGCCAAAGCTGGTGATTTTAATATAGTGCTACCGCAAGGTCTAGACCAAAGTCTCAGCATTACCATCACAGATAAAAGAATTATTGAAGCAGTGCGAGAAGTGGTTGAAGCCGCTAAATATAGATATAAGTTTCAAGATGGGACACTTATAGTCTCAGAGATTGACATTGGTGAAGCTGAGTTTGAGCATGCTCAAATACTTTATAACAAGGCATCTAATATTACTCGAGCATTAAATGACGATTTCTTTAAACAATTAATCATCAATCAAGCAGACACTGCCTTCAAGCCTTATGCCTTCACTAATCCCGGGCAAAACTCAGTAACTATTGTCGGCAATTCAGTTCAACTAGAAGCTGCTCGACGTTTAATTAAAAATCTAGATAGCAGTAAACAGATATCCTTTTATCGTCCTGGTTTTATAGATATTGATGATGTCAACTATATTATTAGTGCCAAACTCGAGAGCCCTAATATCGAAATTAAAGATGTAACTGGCGCTATAGCCCTCAAAGGTTCGGAGCCAGAACTAGCTGAGACCCTTAAATTACTCAAAAGTTATGACAAGCCACGTAAACCAATCAACTTCTATGTTGAAGCCCTGCGAGTTGACCTAGGCGCTGATCCTGAGCGTAAATTGCAACAATTAGAGCAGATGTTTCCTCTTGGTAAAGCACAAAAAATCAATTCCAAGTTAGCTGAGACTCCTGAATTTACTAGCATTGCAGAATATTTATATCGCGAGTTCTCAGAGGTTTTCTTACTTGGAGCACGAGAAGAGAAATCTTTACCTGGTATGCGCATGAGTGCTCGCAAAGATATTCTTGTTGAGAATCAATACACTCTTAAAATCCTAGAACAAAAATTAGATCACATAGATAAAGATGATATTGTTGGCATCCTTATGAAGGGCAAAGATTTAATTCCTGATGAGCGTGAACTAGCTAAACAACTCAAGATACAACCTGAACAATATATCCTCGTACTTATACAGCAACAGTAGCAAAGACTAGCCCGAGACGACTTGCCTTTGCCCCCTATCCCTTGAGTGCAAAATCTATGCCTTTACAGCTTTCTTGGATAAAAGCATCCGCGTCTTAGCTGCACTCAGTGCTGCTTTCGCCTCTAATAACTCGCGCTCATAAACCGCAACGACATTAGTGTCAGGTTTATCTTTTCGCATTTCCAGATTAAATTTGTTTTGACTCTCTTCTATGCGCAATAATTGCTGAGTTTTGAAATTTTGCCACTCAGCATCTATTTGGCTAAGCTTCTTACTCTGCTCTGCACTTAATTTAGTCTCAGCAGCAAGAGGCTTAACCTGATGCATATATTTATAAGCTAGAACACCAGCAGCAACTAAGGCAGAAGCTAATAATAAAACCACAGCCAACCTTGTAAGCCGAGCTGATTTACGTTTAATTGAAGTCCTACCACTTACATCAATATCAGCAAGCATTTTTTGCAGTTGTTCTTCACGTCTATTGTAGTCTTCTTGAATACTGTTGCGCTTATCTGTAGCAGCATTCTCAAACTTAGCGCCATCAATTTTATTGCGCAGCTGTATATAGAATTCGTCAAAGTTCTGTATCGATGATTCTTCCGGTTGATAAAAATTACGCAACAATTCAGAGACTTCATTTGGGCTAAGGCTTTTACCCTTGCTTTTAGCGTTTTTATTGCGTTTATCGGTCATGATTACCATAGCTAGTGCGCGAGCCCACAACGCCATAAGCAAGAGTCGCCTAGCAACTCTAGTCATAGCACATCAAGCTTCTACCTTGTGTATTTATGCGTAAATTTGGGCGATAAAACTGCCACCCTGATCATCGTCATCCTCAGCATCAGAGAAAATCCTTTCTCCAAAGTAGGGTTGTAATATGACCTGCAGTCTTTCTCTAGCTCTCCAGATACGAGACTTAACCGTACCTAATGCGCATCCCAGCATCTCTGCAATTTCCTCATATTGAAGACCTTGCAGTTCTCTGAGGACGATCGCTGTTCTAAACTGTTCCGGTAACTGAGTCATCGCTTGACGTATAACTTCTGAGAGTTCATTATTACTAGTAATCTCATCAGGACGCGGTGCTTCATCACGAATCTCTCTTGCAAAGTCGCTTTCACCGTATTCATCTTCAATACCTTGATCGATACTTACTGTGCGAATCGTACGCGGACGCTTGCGCAATTCATCATAAAAAAGATTTAGGACAATTTGATTTAACCAAGATTTAAAAGTTCTAGGGTTGCGCAGATTACGTATTCCTCTATAAACCCTTATAAAAGCCTCTTGTGATAAATCATTAAGATCTCTCCATTCTGGAGCCAATTGATATAACAATGCGTAAACTCGCTTTTGATAGCGCTTGACGAGTTCTTCAAATGATGGGTTACAACCTGTCTGAGCAAACTCAACAAGTTGATGATCGGTAATTTCTGCGAAATTTTTCTTGTTATTAACGGCTTTGTTTGATTCCACTATTCCAGTGTATGCGTGGTGGCCCGGGCCGTCAATAAGAAAATATAAAAAAAGATAAAATTTTGTTCAGACTCGATACTTTAAGGAACTGAGCTAGAATAATGTTCTGGAGATATTATTATGGCGCGCAAACCACTAATCGCGGGGAACTGGAAACTAAACAAAGGCATAAAAGAAACAACTGAATTTATAGTTGCACTTGAAAAGTTCATCAAGGAACAAAAAATTTCTACTACTAAAGTTGAAGTAGCTATCATTCCAACTTTTACAAGTTTAGCTGCAGCCAAATCACAACTAAGCACAACCAAACTTGGTGCGCAAGATTTATCACAACATGCAAGTGGTGCCTTCACTGGTGAAGTAAGTGCGGAGATGCTCTTAGAGCAAGGTGTTGACTACGTGCTCATCGGGCACTCTGAGCGCAGAGAAATATTTAAAGAGGATGACGCGACCATCAACCAAAAAGTTCTCCGTGCGCTTAGTGCTGGTCTTAAAGTTATATTCTGTTGTGGCGAGAGTCTAAGTACTCGCGAAGCAGGCAACACTGATGCTTGGGTAGCCAAGCAAACCGAACTCGGTTTAGCTGGAGTAGCTAAGGATAAGTTTGCGGATAATATTGTTATCGCTTATGAACCTATCTGGGCTATAGGCACAGGTAAGACTTGCGACTCTGCTGAGGCTAATCGTGTTATCCAAGTTATCCGAAATCAGATAAGAATATTATTTGGTATGGATAACGCTGACAACGTACGCATACTCTACGGTGGATCAGTTAAACCTTCTAGTATCGCTGAGCAAATGGCTCAATCAGATATAGATGGTGCGCTAATCGGTGGAGCCTCACTAGTAGTAGAGGATTTTACTAGTATCATTGCGCTGACCGCTGGCGCAGTGACTGTTTAGTCGATGGATACTTCGTTGCTGCTTCCTTGCAGTGACAAAGCACCACAGTTAATTACTTAATCTTACGTATTAATAGCTTCCAATAATCTCCAGACTTAGTCTTACTAATAATTTCTTGCCCCTCTTCAAAAATACTCTTGGAAACGCTCTCTATGGGCTCACCATCGTCAAGTAAGACAAAGAGCTCGTCACCGATGTTTAAAGTTTCTAGTTTGAGCTTAGTGCGTACAAAATTAATCGGGCAAACAACTCCGATTAGATCTAAAGTATTAGTGCTCATAAATGGTTGCGGAGGTAAGATTTGAACTTACGGCCTTTGGGTTATGAGCCCAACGAGCTACCAGACTGCTCCACTCCGCAGGATTGATTATAGCAATCAGGCTCTAACTGAGCAAACCAGCCTGCTTTAGGAGGTCAAGCTTAAGCTTTTGTATAGATTAACAGTTGTTTCTCTTCGTAATTAAACTGCTTAGTCAGCTTAAGTCTATGTCTAAGTGACATCGCAAAAGCAAGTTTGATCTCATCATCAATATCCAGTTTTTTGTAAGCAATATACAAACCACCTATTTTAAGCAAGGGTGCGACATAAGGAATAGTCTCAGAGAGCATCGCAACGGCTCTTGAAGTGACGATATCATAGCAACCCTTAATCTCTTCGGCGCGCGCTTTAACTACTTGCAATTGATCGAGTTGAAGTTCTTGTTTTACACTTTCTACAAACTTAGTTTTTTTACCGACACTATCAAGAGCAACTATCTCAACTGGCAGCCCTCTAAGTACTATCGCTAGTGGCACCGCTGGAAAACCACCACCAGTACCTATATCTAGGATTTTGATGGGTTGCTTCGTCGCTTCTAGCTCCTCGCAATGACTAGATCTATACTCTTCAATAAAAGGCAAGCAAGCAAGTGAATCTACAAAATGTTTAGAGTAGACTCCTTCCTTATCTCTAATTGAAGAAATATTAGTGTGAGCATTATAGTCACTATAAAGTTCATAAAACCTAGCAAACTCTGCTTCATGTTTAGTAACAAGTTCAATCATTATAGATATAAAGCAGTGATAACAAAATCAACAACAACTATCGCAACAAAACTAACAATCACAGTTGTCGTCGTTGCGCGACCAACTTCCCTAGCTCCGCCAGTGGTGGCAAGCCCAATACTACTTGCTATTACTACTATCAAAGCGCCAAAAACTGATGATTTAAAGAAGCACAGCAATATATCGTTAATTGCTAAATAAGACCAAATACTAGCCATAAAACCTTTCAACTGAATATCTGTCACTAAGCTGACTGTAATAAAAGTACTAGCTATTCCAACCAAAGAAGCAAGCCAATTGATAATAGGAAATAAAGCCACTGCTGCTACAAAACGCGGTATTACTAGAAAAGAAATTGGATTAACTCGAAAAACTTTGAGTGCATCAATCTGCTCTGTAATTTTCATATTAGATAGCTCTGCAGCCGTACTACTGCCGTACTGAGTAGCTATCATGAGCGAGCCCATAATCGGACCTAGCTCGCGAATCATAGTCAGCGCAGAAACTATACCCATCTGCGAGCCCAATCCACGACTCTCAAACTCCGGCGCTAGCTGCACGCCGATCGCAACACCAAGAGCAAGCATAATAGCCCCAACTGATTGCCAGCTACTAGATACTAAATGCGCAGCTTGAGTAACAAACTCTCGCTTCTCAAAATGCCCTGCTCTAAGTGCAGTAACAATCTGGCGCAGCGTACTAATTGCAAGACCCAGGGCTACAAGCAAAGAATAAAGGTAATATTTAGTTTTATTAAGTAACTCAGACACCAAGCACTATTATAACTGTAGTAATGGTTAGCTTCGCCGCCATGCTCCTTACAATGACGAGCCTCGTTTAGCCTCTTGTAACGATGAATCACAAGTGATTAACCAAGTAAAACAGATGACACAAGTCTAGTAACTTTAAATGATAGTTTTTGTCCCTGCCCGTTAGCGATATCAATAAAGCTGGCAATACGCTTATCAGTTTTAATTTTGCAAGACTTAATAAGATCAGGGCTAAATATTTTAACTAAAGGTTTGCGATTGATTTTAGCCACTAAGTTTTTGAATCTCAATCTTTGACGCTCAGCAATATCTAGAACCTTAGCTAGTTCAGTAAGTTTAAATCCATTAGTGAAATGACAATTCCAAACTTGAGCATCAAAATCTAAACCAGTTTTACTGTGATCCATAGCGCATCTAGTTGCTCTTAATAGTTCTATTTGTTTAGAGTTGTCCCACTTAGTATAAACATCAACATCACTAGCACTAAACACTATGGACTGAATAAAGCTGCCATACCCAGGGACGCTACGACTAAAACTCAATCTACCAGCACTATAGCGCAGGGTAACTTCTGCTTTAGCTGCCGTCGCTTGTTTAAGATGCTTAGCAAGTAGAGCAAGCTGCTGCTTAAGATTCTCCTCATCAGTAATACTGGCTCTAAGCTCAGTAAACAATTTTTCAGCACGCTTGAAGTTCTTCATGTCGATGCGGAGATTGGTCGCATAAAAACCCGCAATCGACTTGGTGATTCTCTCCGCTTGCAGTTGCTTGTGAGCAGCCGCAACTGAAACTGGTGGTTTAGCTTCAGGCATTAATACCACAGGTCCAGCAAGCTTAGTTGCAGTCTCTCTCACTAGATGAGGCGCTAAACTTGGGGTGGAATAGTCGCGCGCCGCGGCAGAAATATCTCTTAATTGACTGGCCTTGTCAATTAAAGGAGCTTTTCTGATTGCTGGTGAGATCTTTGCTTGGCTTAGATCTGTTGTGGTACTCATTGCCCCACTATTTAAAGCAATTTAGATTAAGGCTAGGTTAAACGAGCCTGCATCCTGTCATTGCGAGCCGAAGGCGAAGCAATCCATTAAATGGGTCTCAGCGCTCCTTACGCGATTATAATATTATTATAATGAGCGTTTAGCCCGCTTGATAGCGGCGAAAAGCCTCTAAATCAAGTTCTATCTGACGAATTAACTGCTCAGCACCTTCAAATTTAAACTCATCACGTAATTTCGATTTAAATTCTAGTTTTAATACAGAGCCATAAAGATCTAAACTCTGTTCTGGTAAATAAAGTTCTACGCTAATATCAGCAGCGTCTTTAAAAGTAGGACGGCGACCGATATTAACTAAGCCTGAACCGATATTGTTGGTTGCTTCGTCGCTACGCTCCTGGCAATGACGAGCATGATTATCATTGCGAGCCGTTACATCGTCATTGCGAGCGGAGCGAAGCAATCCACTACTAGCATTAACGATATATACTCCTAGTCCCGGCAAAGCTAAGTCTGAGTTCACTGAAATATTTGCAGTCGGGAAACCCAGCTCCCTCCCGCGCCCATCACCAGCAACTACAGTACCTGAAAGTGAATAGTTACGTCCTAGTAATTTATTAACAGCAGCTATATCACCAGCATTCAAAAGACTACGAATAGTAGAGCTGCTCACCGTAAGTCCACCATTGGTAACGCGCTCAATAACATTGATACCTATGCCACGTTTCAGCCCCCAAGCCTCTAAGAGCTCTGGGTTACCACTGCGCCCCTTACCGAAATGGTGATCGAAACCGACGCTTACATATCGTGCATCCAAGAGATCTACTAAATATCTTTGCAAATAATTATCAGCACTAAGATTCATCAAGTCATTAGTAAACTCCAGTACTACTGTAGTCTCTACGCCTAAAGCTGCGAATAATTCTAAGCGCTGACTAAGATCAGTAATAAGTGGTGGTGCGCCACCAGCAGTCAGCGAGCGCGGATGCTTATCGAAACTTAAAACCGCTGGACTAAGTCCATGACTGCGAGCATAATCTACAGCTTCACTAATAATGCATTGATGTCCCAGATGCACTCCATCAAAAAAACCAAGCGCCACCGCCGAAGCTTTAAGTTTGAGATCTGAACTAGGATTATTTACTACGCGCAAACTCGAACAACTCCTCTGGGTCTATACGACCAGTATATAAGGCCTTGCCGATGATGACCCCATCGACTGGTGAACCTAGCTCCCTGAGCCGCTTCACATCAGCCAAACCAGAAACACCACCACTAGCTATAGTACTCACGCCAGTACTGCGCGCGAACTCTTCAGTCTCTTCGAAGTTCGGACCTTCAAGGGTACCATCGCGTTCTATATCTGTATAATTCACTCTTTTGAGTCCGTATTTTTTGAGCTCCTCAGCCAGTGCAACTGCGGTGACATCAGAATCTTCTAGCCAACCTTCTACAGCGATGCGTCCCTTGCGGCAATCCATACCGATAATCACGCTCTCGGCGTTTTCACCAAGTATACGTTTAACGAACTCTGGGTTCTTCAAAACTGAACTTCCTAAAATGATACGTTCGACACCAGCTGCAAGAACTTGTTTAGCAAGTTCATAATTACGAATACCACCACCGAACTGTATTCTAAGTCCAGTAGCTTTAGCTATCTCTGTAGCTACCGCGAGATTCTCAGGCTTAGCGGAGCGCGCACCATCTAGATCTATGATGTGAAGAAACTCAGCACCCAGATTTTTCCATTTACGCGCAACATCTACAGGATTAGTATCATAAATAGTCTCTTGCTCGTAGTCGCCTTTATAGAGGCGAACACAATTGCCGCCGCGCAGGTCTATTGCTGGGTAGATAGTGAAATTAGGCACCAGTTATAAGAATAACATTATCTTACTTAGTGTAATTACGCTCTACTGGCTTAATCCACTGGGTATCTACCGCTTCATAGCTGATCACCGGATCACCATCTGCACCGCAAGCAGCGATAGTAGTTTTGAGCCAGTCGGCATCATTACGTTCTGGATAGTCTGGCTTGTAATGTGCGCCGCGAGACTCATTACGCAAGAGAGCACCCTTAGTAATAATCTTAGCGATATCTACCATGTAATAAAGTTCACGCATGTAGAACAAGCTCTGGTTCGCCCATTTAGCATTATCAGGAATAGA
>CAYUFH010000035.1:0-14717 GCA_964444015.1 uncultured Gammaproteobacteria bacterium
ATTAGCCATTTAAGCCGCTAGGATATAACCATTGACTCATGGCTTGGTACTAACCTTGTACTGAGCTGCAAAAATAATATCAAATTATTAAATTTATGTGAACCCCTTGCATATGTATGAGGTCGGTGCTAGTATATAAGTAAGAGCCATACGCAGGTAGGTGCCCCAGAATCTACTAGGCTAAAATCAAAAGGAGAGAGTAATGGCAAAAATAATAAAGGACAGTAAAGAAATGACACAGGAACTGAATAGTAAGAAGGACAAAATACAAGCTCTCAATTTAACACTGGGGCAAATAGAAAAGAATTTCGGCAAGGGGTCGGTGATGCGCCTAGGTGATAAACCAGCGGTGCAATTAGATGTAATACCAACTGGTGCGCTAAGCCTAGATCTTGCACTCGGCGTAGGTGGTATTCCTCGCGGACGTATTATAGAGATCTATGGACCAGAATCTTCTGGTAAGACTACTCTTGCTATGAGTATCTGCGCGCAAGCACAGAAGAAAGGTGGAGTCGCTGCGATCATAGATGCTGAACACGCACTTGACCCTGTTTACGCTAAAGCTATCGGTGTGAACACTGATGATCTATTAGTAGCGCAACCAGACACAGGTGAGCAAGCTCTAGAGATTTGCGAGCAGTTAGTACGCTCAGCAGCTGTAGATGTAGTAGTAATAGACTCAGTGGCAGCCTTAGTGCCTAAAGCAGAGATAGAGGGTGAGATGGGTGACCAACTTCCCGGTCTGCAAGCACGTTTGATGTCACAGGCTTTGCGTAAACTTACAGGTATAGTTTCTAAAACGAATACTGTAGTGATCTTCATTAACCAAATTCGCTATAAGATCGGTGTGATGTACGGATCACCTGAGACTACTAGTGGTGGTAATTCTTTGAAGTTCTACTCTAGTGTGCGTATGGATATACGTAGAGTAGAAACTATTAAGCGTGAAGGTGAGCAAGTCGGTAATCACGTGAAAGTGAAGATAGTGAAGAACAAAGTTGCGCCTCCATTTAAGCAAGCAGAGTTCGATATTATATTCGGTAAAGGTGTAGATAGTGATGGTTGTATCTTCGATGCGGCTGTAGCTCTAGGCATAGTAGTAAAAGCTGGTGCTTGGTATAGCTACAATGATGAGAAGGTAGGTCAAGGTCGCGAGAACTCTATTGCCTTCCTTAAGACTCAACCAAAGATTCTTGAAGAGATAGAGCTTAAAGTTCATGCTGAAATCGTTGCTCGTAACACAGCTCAAACTGGTGTAGATCTGGCTGATTTCGCTGGTATGGACGAAGCTGATGAAGATGGAGTTATTAGCGAAGAAGACGCATTATTGAACTAGTTATGGGCGGTGCAATTTTGTCCCCTTGCACCGCTACTATATTTCCTCCCAAATTTGGGCTCCGTCCTAGGAGCTCGCCAATCTCAAAAGTACCCGCCACTCATTAAGAGTAGTGGGTACTTTTGTTGTTCAGGATTATTTTTCGTGGCTAAGCCTGATGCAGAGATGAGCAAATTCGCCTCTTGATATAGTGTGAAAATCTTTTTCTGTGCCATAGGTCGAGGACTGATTAAGAATAGTTTCTATTCTTGTATAAATATCATCTAAACTCTGAGTGGGATCTACTCTATTGAGTTTAATTTTATCGCTATTTAAGTGATTAATAAAAATAGGAAAGACTTTATCGTCGGCGCTTGTTACGAAAAACTCAATTCCTGCTCGAAGAGAGGGACTACCTTGCCTAGTGGCAAGAAAGGCCTTGATAGAACCATTGAGACGAAATTTTTCTAGTACTAGTTCAACTCGTTTTTTGTATAAATTGTTGATAGTAAAACTAGTCTGACCTGTTTGGCTATAAGCTGGAACTGTTCTTAAGGATTCAGGATTAAGCGCCTCAGCTTTAAATGCTAGTCTAAACCAATCAGCTTCAGTAATTGCAGCAGCCAGAACAGGTCTATTAATATCCCCTAAACATTCTAGTTGCATGTAGTCGTTACGTCTTGTATAAAGATTATTACGTAACCAATACCTTAATTGAGTCGTTAGATTCTCTGAGTCTATGATTTCAAAATATACTGCACGTCTGCCTGACTCTATCATTTCTTTGTCTACTCTTTCTTTGCGTTGAGAAAGATCAGTGACTAATACTTGGTTAGATCCTGCTTGTGCAAGGGCAATTAAGTCTTGTAGATGACGGCTTCTTAACTCTAAGTAGTTTGCAAGCTGCTTAAATAGTTTAGCGAGACCTCTACAGCCTCTAGTATCATGGGCTAGATTGTTCATAGCGTTTATTAGATAGTTTTCTTTTACTCTGCGTAGATGATCAGTAGCAATTGTTCTTGCATGTACTGGTTGCTCGAAACTTTCTAATTCTTGTTTTTGGGCTTCTTTGATATCCTCTAATGTGACGTCGTTTAATTCAGGAGCTCTTGTCCTATGTGGGCTTTGTATTAATTCGTATATCCTTTTTTCTATAATATCGGGAAATCTTGTTTCGTGAGGATCGGCATTTAAGTCTCCTGGTAATATTGTTACTTCAGCATAATTTTCGTTGTCAATTTGATTGGCGCAGGATTTTAGGCAAACCCTTATGGCTGCTGTATTAGGGGTTGCTATAACAATAAAATTTGCATCTGAAGTTCCAAGCAAAGCTGGTGATCTAATGCTATCCTCATAAATTAAATTTCTGTGCTTTAAATTGTTTAAAGTATAGGTAAACAAGCTGAAATTATTATTATCAATAATTTTATTAAATTGTCGAATAGTTGACCTTGTATCAACTTCTTGGGCTGTTAATTTTTGATTGCGCGTTAAATGACAGCGGGTTACCACCAATAATCTTGTTGAGAGAAAGAGCGCTGCTCGTTTATGGTAATTAGCTAAAGCATGAGTGCAATTTAGTTTTGATTCGGGGAACACTTCTAGTTGTGTTAAGTGATTTGTATGTAAATTTATAATTTCTTGATATGCAGCAATAATTGCTCTCGGTTCTGTGAGCTTATCAATGGCTGCTAACTTTTGATCGAGTCTACTTTTTTCTTGATTATATATTTGACGTAGATGACCAAGTAATATTAATTCTGGACCTGCTGCTGGAGTTGGAGGATTTGCGGTACTAGCAGCAGCTAAATCTGCTCTTGCAGCAGGTAACGTTGGTGCTTCTAATTGAGTAGCTGAGGCCACTGTTGAAGCTGGCGCTGGTGCCGGATTTGCTGCTGGTGCTACGCTGATCATTAGTACTAAGCAAATCCTCCTTTTGCAAGGGTTTCTAAAGTATATTGAAGAACGTCTTGAGCTTGTGCTAATAAAGCATCCAATCTATCTTTATCGTAATGCTTATTAAGTATAGTCCAAATATCATGTTCTAATGTCTCGGCTTTTGCATCAGCACAGCTAGACTTGAATCTGGTTTGAAGAGAGCTGGATATAGGTAGTTCAGGACTAGCTAAGGTTCTTTGATAGCAACTAATCTTAAGTTCTATAATTTGCTTATGAATATTATATAGTTGCATCACACCTTCGTGGGCTGGTAATTTAGAGCAGAGATCAAATGCAGCGGCATAGATATTATTTTCTAGAGCATGAAAATTTCTTTTGTTCATAAAATATGATTTTAAAACTTGTTGCAGTTCAACTCTTCTTTTAAGGTCGGGGTCCTGCTCCATTAAGCCAATAGCTTGGGCGCCATACTTGGAAGCAGTCATATAGAAGCCATTTAAAGGTCTTAATCCTGTCTCTAGTTGCTTTATTTGAGTTCGGGTTTCTTCTAATTCTTTTCTGGTCACTGGAGCTTGTCTGCGTTGATTGACGAAATTAGCGACAGTGTGTCTCAAATCTCTTGCTGTTAAGCCGGCTACAGTTTGGTGTAAATCATCTACGTTTAAATCAGGTTGAAAATTAGGATCAGCAGAGGCTCTTGGCAGCTTGATAGTTACGAAACGAGAGTCTAGATCAGGGATAACGATTATTGTTATTCCTGTACTACCGCTAATGCTTCTACCCACCCCAAGATTTATTACGCCAGTAATTTGGTTTTTTGCTTGTAAATATTTGAGCGTTGTTACAACTTTAGCTTGATTGTTGTTTTGCATTTGATTAGAAAGCAAATCAATTATGTCTCTATTGCTTATTTTGCGATCTCCTTTAAGATTCAGCATAAGTATAATCATGCCAGTCCAAGCCTGTCTTAATCTGAGAGCATACTCAAGATGTAGTTCTCGGTGTTTTTCATGGAACTGAGCTTCTGCAGGAATAACCAAGGCTTCAAATCTTCGATTGAGTTCTTCAATGCTTTCTAGAGTTACTAAATTAGGACTAGTTGAATTATCATCTGTAAATCCGAAATGTTTTTTTAGAGCATGAACTTCATGCTCTAGTGTTTTTATAAGCCATTGCCTACTAGTTGCCTCATCTAATGAATTGTTTATTACAGCTTGAAAACTTCTTACTCGGCGTTGGTGATCGATGTGATCAGGGAAGGCGTTTGGATTTGCTGCTGCCCCTTTAGCTGCTGCCGCACGAGTATTAGTAGGATTTGTTGATTTTCCTCTTGGCGCAACTTCCACCGGTTTTGTTACTGGCGGTGGAAATGCTGCTGCCGGACTTGCTGGTGATGATACAGGGGTCATTATTATTTGTAACTATTAGAGCTAAACTCCTACAAGCTTATCTTAATATGCAAGTAATAAGTATAGATTATATTATTTTAGCTTGCTAGCTATATTCTCAGCTATTTTAGGACTAATTCCCTTAATCTTGACTAAATCTTCAAGATTGGCATCTTTAATCTTATCTATAGAGCCAAAATGCTCCAATAGAGCCTTTTTTTTGCTTGGTCCTAGTCCAGGGATAGAGTCTAATTGGCTTTTGGTGGAGCGCTTGGATCTTAGTTTACGGTGATAAGTGATGGCAAATCTATGAGCTTCATTGCGAATACGCTGCAGCAAGAATAACTCTGGAGATTTACGGTCAAGTATTAGAGGCTTGGATTCTCCTGGCAAAAATATCTCTTCTTCTTTTTTAGCAAGGCCAATTACGCGTATATAATCTAAGCCAAGTTCGCGTAGTACTTGGTGAGCAACACCAAGTTGTCCTTTGCCGCCGTCGATGATAATTAGATTAGGTAGGTCGTTGCGATCGTCAATTTCGGATGGATTGCTTCGCTGCGCTCGCAATGACAGATCACTCGCTCGCAATGACGGGTTAGGCGCGGCGTATCTACGTGTCACTACTTCTTGCATTGACGCGAAGTCATCGTTTTGATCTTTGGATATTTTGAAGCGACGATATTGGTCTTTAGCTGGCATGCCATCGATAAATGTAACCATGCTAGCTACAGTATCAGTACCTTGCATATGTGATATATCAAAACACTCTATATGACTAGGTTCTGTGCGCATATCTAGTTCGCGTTGTAAATTCTCTAGTGCCTGGTTAATATTCCTTGATGCTTCTTCGAAGCGTTCTAGCTTGATTTTTTCGATAATGACTTTGCCATTGCGGCGTGCTAATTCTACTTGAGCGTATTTATCACCTTGTTTAGGTGTTAGTAGTTTTATTTGTTTATTTTTACGCTTATTATGGATTGCTTCGTCGCTTTCAGCTCCTCGCAATGATGGGTCATTATGACGACGCTCACTGAGCCAAGCACTAAATAATTCAGTAGAGTCTTCGCTAAGTTTGTGACTGAGTATAATCTCATCAGGCAATTCTGAATCTGGGATTTGTGCGTAATACTGCACGAAAGCTTCTTCGAAAATATTGTCTTCGCTATCATCCTCGCTAAACTCAAGCTCAGTAGTTTCGCGGTTAATTAGTTTGCCTGAGCGGATTTTGAAGATTTGCAGGCAGGCGACATCAGCCTTGTCGACTATAAGTGCGAATATATCTTGGTTGAGATCTGTTTTTTCTGATATTACGTTTTGTCTTTCATTGAAAGTCTCTAGGGCTTTGAGTCTGTCACGAATTCTGGCTGCTTTCTCGTATTCTAGATTATCGCTAGCCGTCATCATTTCAGCTTCTAGTAAATCGCGTAAATCTCTATGATCACCCTTGAGCAGCATCTCTACTTGGCGAATCATAGCTGCGTAATCTTCTTCGGAGACTAATTTTTGGCAGGGCCCTAGACATTTACCCAGATCATAGTTTAGACAAGGTCTATCCCTGAATGGTGGAACTCTTTTGCGACGCAGAGGGAAAAGTTCATGTACTAGATTGAGGTTCTCATACATGGCTGAGACATTAGTATAAGGACCGAAAAACTTGTTACGAGTATTTTTACTGCTGCGTTTATAGTTGTCGATATTGCGTATTGGGATTAGCCTAGGATAGGCATCATCATAAGTAATCACTAACCAAGGGAAACTTTTATTGTCTTTAAGCAGCACGTTATAACGAGGTTGCTGCTTGAAAACCAGATTAGATTCTAGTATTAGAGCTTCTTTCTCTGATTTAGTGATAATAGTTTCGATGCGTGTAATTTTCGGCACTAGGTGCTTAAGCTTAGGACGCTCACCCCAATGTGATTCATTCCAATATGAACGTACTCGGCTGCGTAGATTGATGGCTTTACCGATATAGATGATGCGATCATTGCGATCATAGAAGAGATAGACGCCAGGTTCTTTGCTGAGTTTGTTTAATTGGTTATTAATGGCTTCGCGACTCATCTATTGGACGCGAAATGGCACTTCTGTCTGTCTGCGTTGTTGTCCTTCACCCTCGCAATCCTCATGTATGTATCATATACACTCCGGTTGCTCGGGTTCGGACGCCTAGCATCCAGAGCAAAATGCGAATTTCGCTATATTCATTATAGGATAGTTATAATTATAGTCTGTGCAGAATAAGCGCCGCCCCACTCAGCAAGTTCGTATCTCGGACTCATTATATATAGGCTCAGAGCAGCCGATAGTGGTGCAGTCTATGACTAATACTCTTACTGCAGATATTGAGGCTAGCGTAGCTCAAGTTGCAGAGCTTTATCAAGCTGGCTCCGCGATGGTTAGGCTTACTGTTAATGATGGTGATGCGGCTAAAGCGATACCTGAGATACAGCGTAAATTATTAGAGCGTGGTTTAGATGTTCCGTTGGTTGGAGATTTTCATTACAATGGTCATTTGCTTTTAACTAGATATCCTGAGACGGCAGCAGCTCTTGCTAAGTATCGTATTAATCCAGGTAATGTTGGTTACGGTGATAAGCATGATAGTAATTTTGCTGCGATGATTAAAGTTGCTATTGAGCATAATAAGCCGGTGCGCATTGGTGTTAACTGGGGATCACTAGATCAAGAATTATTTACGCAAATGATGGATGCTAATGCTCGTGGTGAACTTAGTGATTGCTCATTGCAAGAAGCCGAAGGCGACGAAGCCATCCATAAAGAACTGCCAACTCGCCATGTTATTTATCAAGCCATGATTAATAGTGCGCTTAGTTCAGCTAAGGCTGCTGAAGCTTTGGGGCTTGATTCTAATAAAATTATAATCAGCGTCAAAATGTCTGAGCCACAGGATTTGATCAATGTTTATCAGCGTATTGCAGCGCTTTGTTCTTATCCTTTGCATTTGGGTTTAACTGAAGCTGGTACTGCGATTAACGGTATGATTGCTAGCTCAGCGGCGATGGGAATATTATTGCAGCAAGGTATTGGTGATACTATTCGCATGTCACTAACTCCATCTGTTGATGCTGGTCAGTTATCCGATCGTAGTTTAGAAGTTCGTGCTTGTCAGCAATTATTACAGTCACTAGAGTTAGCTTATTTCAAACCATCAGTAACTAGTTGCCCAGGTTGCGGGCGCACCTCTAGTAATTATTTCCAGAAATTAGCTGATGAGATTAATGACTATAGTACTGAGATGATGTCACTATGGTCTAAACAATATCCTGGTGTTGAGAAACTTAAGATCGCAGTTATGGGTTGCATAGTTAATGGACCTGGAGAGTCTAAATACGCTGATATTGGCATTAGTTTGCCTGGTAATAATGAAGATCCTGTTGCACCAGTATATATAGAAGGCAGTCTAGTAAAGACTTTGCGTGGGGATAATATTACGGCTGAGTTTAAAACTATGCTTGATAACTATGTGCGTAGTCGTTTTACTGCTAAAACCGTCACCGTCTAATTAAGCCAATTCAAAATTACTCACTACATCAATAACATCATCATGATCGTCGATAATTTCTAGCGTCCTCATAATTTTAGTAGCAGCTTCCCCATCAAGTTCTATAGTTGTTAGAGGCACTCTTGTGATCGAAGATTCTTGGATTTTATATTTCTCAGCGAGTTTAGTAGAGACTTCCTCAAGATTATCAGGCTCTGTTATTACTATGGTCTCATGGATTGCTTCGGCGTCGCCTCGCAATGACAAGAGGTCACTAGCCCCAGCATCTATCGCACCCTCCATCAACTCATCTTCATTAACCTCGCCAGTGATTACTATTTCGCCGCGCTTAGAGAACATATAGCTAACACAACCTTGGCTACCCAGCTCACCACCGGCTTTGCTGAAGATAGCGCGCAGATCTGCAACGGTACGATTGTTGTTGTCAGTCGCTGTGAAAACCATTACAGCGATACCACCTGGAAGATAGCCTTCATAGATCATTTCGCGTATGGCGCTTTCGGCTGAGTCACCGCTAGCTTTTTCTATGGCGCGTTCTATATTTGCTTTAGGTACACCAGCTTCTTTAGCTTTATCTATTGCTGTGCGTAATTGAAAATTATGCTTAGGATCAGCTCCGCCTCCAGTTCTCACTGTAACCATGATGATCTTCGCCATCTTGGCGAGGGTTGCGCCTTTCTTGACATCAAGCGCGCCCTTTTTACGTTTTATTTGCGCCCATTTGCTGTGACCGGCCATCCTATTTGGTTAACTGCAAGTTAAAACAAAGTTCCACTAAGGCTTTGATAGTTTTAGAAATCCCCGCATCCAAGTCAGAAAGCGAAGCCCCACCATCCATATAAGCAGGAGTCGAGACTATAAGATTCTTGCGATCGAGAATACATTCTGTAGTGAGGCAAGTCTTAGACTGCACGCCAATGGTTCTCAATGCTTCATTAGGTCCAGCATCTAAACCTAGAGTTAAAGTTATTTCTGGATTTTTGTCGGCGAGTGATAATGCTACTAAGGCTGGCGCGATGCAAATTGCAGCAATAGGTTTGCGCAGATCATAAGCCTCGCGAATAATACGTTTCAGTTCTGGATTGACGCTAGCCTTAGGACCATCGAAAGCGAAACTACAAAAATTCTTGGCAACACCGTAGCCACCAGGTAAAGCTAGAGCATCATAATCTTGCATGCTGATATTTGCTAAATCCAAAATATCTCCTCGAGCAATGCGCGCTGCTTCAATAAGTACATTGCGCTCTTCTTTCATCTCAGTGTCGTCGATGAAATTTAAAACATGGTGTTGTTTGATATTGGGTGCCGCGCACTGGAACTTGGCGCCTTCTCTATCTATAGCTAATAGAGTTAATACCGCTTCGCGGATCTCAGCTCCATCTTTGGCGCCGCAGCCTGCTAAGGGGACTAAGATTCTAGGTTCTTTCATAAGCTTATATTTTAACTCGTCATTGCGTGCCGCGAAGTAGCGTGGCGATCCATTAAGTGCTATGGATGGCTTCGTCGAGCTTACGCTCTCCTCGCAATGACATGGTTATTTTGGGCATAATCTACTTGGTAGAATTAACTTAGTATGGATTTCAACAAATTCACTAAAAATCTTCAATCTGCAATACTTAATTGCAGAGAGCTAACTAAAGGCTTAGATCATGCAGCGATAGAACCTGAGCATATTTTTGCTTCTGCCTTATTACTAGAAGAAGCCAAAGGTTCAGTGTTTAATAAAATTTTTGATGATCTGAAAATCAACACCCTTAAATTAAGTGACGAAATTAAGAGCTATCTTAAGAGCTTGCCTAAATCTAGTGCGATGACTATGGCGGCTGATCAACTGGCAGTATCGGCAACTACTCAAGATTTCTTGAATAACTCTGAGACCATTGCTAAAAACATGCAAGATGAGTTTGTATCGCTAGAACATATAGTGGTAGCTGCTCTTGATGATAAGATGCCTGCAGCCAAAGGCATACGTAAGATTCTTGAAGCTCAAGGGCTTACTAAGGATAAAGTTTTAAAATCTATCGCTAAAGAGCGTAAAGGACAAAGAGTGACTAATGACAACCCCGAAGCGACTACCGACGCTCTTAAGAAGTTTGGTAAAGATTTAACAGAGATAGCATCTCAAGGTAAGCTTGATCCAGTTATAGGCAGAGATGAAGAGATACGCAGAGTTATCCAAGTGCTATCTCGTCGCCGCAAGAATAATCCAGTACTGGTAGGTCCACCTGGTGTTGGTAAAACTGCTATAGCAGAGGGTTTAGCGCTGCGCATTATTAATAGAGATGTACCAGAAGGTCTTAAGAACAAGCGCGTTATCGAGCTTGATATGGGTGCGCTAATAGCTGGTGCTAAGTTTCGTGGTGAGTTCGAGGAGCGTCTTAAAGCTGTACTTAAAGAAGTGCAAGCATCAGATGGTGAGATTATATTATTTATCGATGAGCTACATACTGTAGTTGGAGCAGGAGCTACTGAAGGTTCTATGGATGCTGGCAACTTGCTTAAGCCTGCACTTGCTCGTGGTGAGTTGCATTGTATCGGTGCTACTACATTAGATGAGTACCGTAAATATATAGAAAAAGATTCAGCGCTAGAACGCAGATTCCAAAAAGTATCTGTTGATGAACCTAGTGTTGATGAGACCATATCAATATTGCGCGGACTTAAATCTAAATATGAAGCTCATCATGGTGTGCGCATTAAGGATTCAGCAATAGTTGCTGCGGCGAAACTTAGTCATAGATATATTGCTGATAGATTTCTTCCAGATAAAGCTATAGATCTTATCGATGAGGCCACCGCTAAAGCTCGCGTAGAGATTGATTCAGCGCCAGCGGAGTTGGATCATCTGGATCGTCGTATTATGCAACTCAAAATTGAGCGAGAAGCGCTTTCGGCTGAAAGTAATATCAGTACTGGTGATAGCGACGAAGAGAACAAGGTTCGTTTAGATAAAGTTATAAAAGAACTTAGTGAGCTTGAAGTTCAAGCAACTAAGCTTAGAACTCAGTGGCAAGCAGAGAAAGCTGCTATTACTGGTGTTAAAGACATCAAACAACAAATCGAGACTACTAAAGTGCAAATTGAAGAAGCCGAACGTAAGGCTGATTTACAAAAAGCTGCTGAGCTTAAATATGGCACGCTGCTAGAGCTTGAGAAAAAGCTTAAAGCCGTCGAAGAGTTGGATGCTCGCAAAGCTGGATCCAAGCCAGAATTAGTTAAAGAAGCTATAGATGAAGATGATGTAGCTCAAGTTGTTGCAAAGTGGACTGGTATCCCTGTAGATAAACTACTTGCTGAAGAAACCGATAAACTCCTGGATCTTGAAGCTTTCTTGCGCAAGCGTGTTATAGGTCAAGAAGAAGCTGTGACGGCTGTAGCTTCTGCTGTTAAGCGCTCGCGTGCTGGTTTATCTTCGCCAAACCGTCCTATAGGATCATTTATGTTTTTAGGTCCTACTGGAGTTGGTAAAACTGAACTAGCTAAGGCTCTTGCTGAAGCGCTTTTCGATGATGATTCTGCAATTATTCGCATTGATATGTCTGAGTATCAAGAAGAGCACACAGTTGCACGCCTAATAGGAGCTCCTCCAGGCTATGTCGGCTACGAAGAAGGCGGTCAGCTTACTGAAGCAGTGCGCCGCAAACCATATTCTATAGTGCTATTCGATGAGTTCGAGAAAGCTCATCCTGATATTGCTAACGTGATGTTGCAGATTCTAGATGAAGGACATCTTACTGATGGTAAAGGCAAGAAAGTTGATTTCAAAAACACCATTATCATCATGACTAGTAACTTCGGTTCGCAAATGATAATCGAAAATCTAATCGATGGTATGCCAAGCCTTAGTCATAATGAGGATGACGATGATGAAGATGGTTCTAATATGGACGTAGACCTTCAAGCACAAAACTCGATTGATAAGAAAGAGCGCCTGAAAGAAGAAATATTACAAGCAATGCGCGAGTATTTCCCGCCTGAGTTCTTGAATCGTATCGATGAGATTATAATTTTTCAACCATTGCAGATATCGCAGATGAAGCGCATAGCAGAGATACAGCTACGTGGTTTGCGCCAGCGCCTGGAAGAGCGCCGTATTGAGCTGGATATTACTGACTATGCTCTTGAGCATTTAGGGATTATTGGTTTCGATCCGGTTTTTGGTGCTCGCCCGCTCAAACGGGTTATACAGCAGCGCATTGAGAATGAGCTAGCAAACCTGCTTCTAGCGGGTAAATTGACTGATAACTCTATAGTTGAAGTAGATTACGAAGATGAATTTAAATTTAAAGTCAAAGCTCGTAAAACTGCTAAAACTAATCAGTAATGGTCATCCAGTTACTGTCTGATGAGGTTGCCAACCAGATTGCCGCAGGTGAAGTGGTAGAAGGGCCGTCGTCTGTAGTTAAAGAATTAGTCGAAAATAGTATAGATGCTGGCGCTAGTCGTATCTCTGTTGAGATTAATAATCAACTGCGTGATATTCGTGTAGCGGATGATGGTGCTGGTATGAGCGCTGATGATCTTAAATTAGCTTTTAAGCGTCATGCTACTAGTAAGATATCCTCACTCAATGATTTATATTCTCTTATAACTAATGGTTTTCGTGGTGAAGCTCTTGCGAGCATAGCTTCTGTTAGTAAGCTTACTTGCATTACTAAACGTGCCGAAGATAGGCAGGCAACTAAGCTGTATATAGAATCTGGTTCTGAAGAGATGAGCAGTGCTGGAGCTAGCACTGGCACTAGTGTTGAGGTTGCTGAATTATTCTTCAATACTCCAGTGCGCATGAAGTTTCTTAAATCTAGTAGCCGCGAGCGTAATGAAATTATAGATATAGTACGAGCATTTGCGCTGGCTAGACCTGAGATTGCTTTTACTTTGAAGATTGATAATAAAGTTCAACTGGAGACTAAGCCTTATTTGCTTGCATCGTCATTGCAGAATTCTAGTCATTGCGAGGCGCATAGTGCCGAAGCAATCCACAACGGCAGATCGACCTTGGTTGACATCTTCGGCAAAGAACTAGAATCTCAATTGCTCGCGCTAGAGCTTCATCGCGCTGACATCCACATTAGTGGCTTTATTAGCACTACAGCTTATTATCGCTCTGATCGTCGAGGGATTTTTACTCTACTGAATAATCGTGTTATTCGCTGTCCAGTGCTAAGATCCGCTATTGATGCGGTTTATAAGCAGCATCAGCAAGCAGGTTGTTACCCAGTAGTTCTACTTAGAGTGGATATGCCTGCTGCTGATGTGGATGTTAATGTTCATCCGAATAAGCGTGAAGTTAAATACAAAAATTCTAATCAGATCTACAATGCAGTTGGCGACGCTATAGCTAAGGCATTAGCTGATGCTAGTTATGCTAGTGCTAGCACTAAGCAGATTAATTTTGCTCAACATGAACTTCGTCATTGTGAGGAGGGTGAAGCAATCCAACAGCTTGCTTCTCAGGTGCAGAACTCTTATCATAGTGAGCAAAGTACTCTGCAATGGATTGCTTCGCCTTCGGCTCGCAATAGCACAAATGACCCCGACGGGTCGTTTGTGCGCTTTCAACCACGAGTGCAAAATCCTAGCTACGCTAATCTAGTTGCAGAACCTACTTTCAGTACATTATCCGCCCCACAAGATTTCGATAGCTACGCTGAACCAAGAACCATTAGCTCTAGCCGCAGCTTTATTTCTCGCTTGGGGGCTGTTGATATTTCTGTTCTTGATACTAGTGGTCTTAAGACTGTAGTTAGTAGTCAAGGCAACAAAACTAATTTTGAGATAGTAGAAACTAATGATTATGGTAAATCAGTACTTTGTCGCGGAGATTTCGTAGGTGAGAATTGGCTTAAAGACAAATACTTAGAGTTCATTCAGAGTATCGCTAAAGAAACTCTTGAAAGTTTAGATGAACCTAGCTCTATTTCCGTGCAGAGATCTCGTCCTAGTCGTAATCCAGCTAAATCAATGCTAGAGCAGCTTTGGGCTCGCGATCACTATACTTGTCTCTATTGCCGTAAGATACTATTGCATCCTAATACCGTAAGTCAAGCTAAAGCAGAATGCTTAGACCCAGCTGCTTATCGCAAATATATCAATTCTAAAGGACAAGAAGTTACAACTAATGTTTTTGATGAGCATACTGCTACTTATGATCATATATTGCCAGCTTCTAAGTACACGGAACTAAATCTAGATGATCGTAATTTAGTTACTGCTTGCATAACCTGTAATAAACTTAAGTCAGACAGTCTTGCTACTAATACTTGGCTAGAGAAAGTTGCAGTAAACCAGGGATTTAATGCTTGGGCGGATATTAACGAAAATAATCCATTAGTTATTGCTGGAATAAAATTTACTAAAGCTAGCTAGTCATCGCGAGCCCCAAAGGGGCGTGGCGATCCATTAAATGGATTGCTTCGTCACTACGTTCCTCGCAATGACGACAAATAATATTTCATTAGATAATAATCGCCCAAAATCTGCCACTAGAGAGCCATATGCTTAGTATTCTAAAATCTGGGTAGGTAATAATTATGTCCCAAGCATATATTGTAGATTTAGTTCGCACGCCATTAGGCAGAGGAAAATTAGG
>CAYUFH010000036.1:0-14121 GCA_964444015.1 uncultured Gammaproteobacteria bacterium
GTAGCTAAACTTCCAAGTACGGTTGGCTTTACTGCAATTGTTGCTAATCGTAACGCTACTGAAATTCTGCAGCCTGGTTTTACTGCTGATTTGAGAGTGATAGGCAAGCAAGTGATTAATACTCAAATTCATAGTTTTGGTTGGGACTATGGTGATGGTAGTAGCTGGACTTATGCTGGGACTAGTCCTAATCTTGATTTTAATAAGGCGACTGTGACTAATAAGCTGCATGCATATCCTGTAGAAGGCATTTATGAGATTAAGTTCTGGGTTAAGACTCTGGCTAACCCGGATCCTTATGTGTTCGTGCTCAAGCCTCTTGAGATTAAGAACCTGCCACCGCCTCAGATTACTAGTATTAGTATCAACGGTCAGCTCAACAATCCTCAAGTAGATGATGAGTCGCTAGTGACTATTGCTGCTAACATAGAAAGCTCTACTAAGCTTAAGCGGGCTGATGTTATTATTCGCGAGTTCGGATCTAATGATGCTCTATATGTAAATAGTTTCTTTGATAATATTGGTTCTAAGTTTGTTAAGGTCCTAAGCAACCTATATGCTAGTCCTGCGAAATATATACTTGATTTAAGAGTAGTAGATGAAAATGAGCAAATAGCAGAAGCTTCTAAGTCTTTTGTGGTTAATCCAGTTAAAGATTCGGAGAGGTCGGTGAAGTTTACGCGGTTTAACTATGGTAAGGAAGCGTACACTCATAAAACCGAGCACTTAATACCTATAGAAATATATAGACCACTGAAGCAACTTAATGTCTATCAGAGTGATGAGTTGTTGAAGTCATATAAGAATGTGAAGCCAGACATAGAGCGTACAGGTTCCCTGCAAGGTATGAGTCTAATGAGTGAAGAGTTTGGTCTGGGTGACTTAACTTTTGGAATCTCTGAGGGTGAAAATAATTTCATAATAGAAGCTATATTACCTAATGGCAAAATCATTAGATCAAGAAACTATAAGACTGTTCTTGACTCGACAGATCCAAGTATTGACTTGGAAACACCAGAATATTTTTCTGTTTATGATAGTGGGAATCTGATTATTTCAGGTACGATTGCTGACGATAATCTCAAGGAAGCATATTATAGAATTAATAATAGTAGATTCAAGAAACTTGCATTTAGTGACATTGAAGATGATTTTGGTGTGAGTCGTTTTGAAATGGATATAGATGCAACTAATTTATTGCATACTGCTGAGCGTAATATTGTTGAGGTTATGGCTGTGGATGTCGCTGGTAATAAATGTTATGCCAGTTCGGTATTCAAGTATAATCCTGCTAAAGCTAAAACTTGGAATAATAAGGTCTTATTTAGTACGACGACTTCTGATGGCGATGTATATGATGATATTGATCCTTGTGCTGGACTTGGATTCATAGGTAACAATGAGTCTATTTTTTTGGAGAATGGTCGAAGACCACTAATAAGCCCTAAGTGGGGTTATGCTGTGCCTCAAGCATCGATTTTTTCTGTTGCTATGAAAGGTATAGTTTGTGATGATGACTATTGGGGTCCAACAACAACTTCAATTAAATTCAATAGACAAGATGTTGCAATTTCTTCTTTTAATCCAATTAGTGGCACTGTTAGCAAACTACTAACTGATAGTGATCTTAGTAGCAACCCTAACATTGATGATCCGACCGAGGCTTCTAATGATTATATTTACCCATATATGTTGAATCTTGGACACGATATCGACTCTAGCTCTGAGCAACCTTCTGAAACTTTCACTCACTTGTTATTTCACAATTTGAATCATAATTTATCTGATTATTATGATATTAATTTAGGCAACTTAAATAATGTATGGCCTATTGGTGAATATGTAATTAGTACTACAATGACTCCTGATAATTTTGCTGGTACAGGTACTATTTCTCAATTCCAGCCCAATGTTCTTATTGATATAGTTCCTAGCCCTAAGGGCGATTTTGTAGATATTGTCGATGAGGATTTTAGTTACAGTTCAGTGCCTCTCTATGCTGGTCATTCATTAGATAGTGTGACAATATCTTTAATAGTAAGATCGATTAAACCACTGGATCTTAGCAAGCTTTCTGATAGGCTTAATCTCTATCAAGTTCGTGATTCTGTTGATGGCTTGCCATATTCTGTTACTAAGCTAGGTTTGCCTGATAAATTAGATGAGTTTATAGAAACTACTAATACCTTTGATTCAGATTGTGTCAGTGAAGGTTGCGCTCACCAGTACAGTATTAAGTTTAAGATGAATTCGAATGATATTTCGAATCAAGTTGAGCCCGGTGTTATTGCTGATACAGGCTTTCCTAAACTTCTTGGCACTAAAGGTCATAATATCCAAGCAGTTTTGTCTGATGGTGATAGTGTCTTAGCTTATGATCGTATAGATTTGACAGTATTGCCTCCTCCTGAGAATTATGTGGTCGTTAAGGCTCAAGAAATATTCAATGGTTTGACTGAAGAAGAGATCACACGCGAAAGAGGTACCGTCTCAGAGTCAGCTAAAGGATTTAAGCTAACCGTATATCATATCCATGGTGATGAACTGACTCCACAGGAGTTGGTAGACACAGGGATTGATGGTTCTTTGATACTTCGTAATATGACTATTAGCAAGTTTGACCTTGATGGTAATTTGGTTTGGTCTGTTCATGGGGCTGATATGTACAATGAAGATAGCCCAATTCAATTTAAAGTATTTGAATCATCGGTTTTGACTGATGAAGACGATGAAGAGTCTGACTTGTATGATTTCTGGAAGACCACATACATCACAAGTGGGCTACCTTTGGTTATTAAGGATGCCGGTAAGCTAACCTTCGCTGTCGACTTGACTGAGCACTTTGATGAGCTTGCCAAGCTGAATTATGATTTAGAGGTGGAGGCTAAGCGTAAATTTAGTCTTGATTATAATATTTTCCCAGTTCAAATACCGCTTGAAACTCCGGAGCTTCAGGCTGACGAAATGCTTTTCATTCCATCATTACACAGCTCAGATGAGAAGAAAGTTGAGATGCGTACAGATCATGAGATGATGTATAGGGCTAATTTTAGTTATGATAAAGAGTTATCTCTAGATGATATTAGGAGACCAGAATATAGCTTTATTGTTCCTCACCCTAGCGAGCCTACAGCAACTGATGAGAAGACGGTGCATACGGCAATTAGGTTGCTGGGTCAAAAATCGCGTGATGCTTTAATTAAGCTAGAAACTATAGCTGAACCACAAAATATTAGTATTGATTCTGGTGATTCGTCGTCGATTAGCATTCCTTTGAGACTTGGTCTTTTTGATAAGCGCGAAGTCTTATTAGAGAAGCATGAAGCAACGAGGTTGAATGCGCCAAACACTTTGTTTATGCCTCTTAGCGTAATTACTAAGGATAGTGCAGGGCTAGACGTTCAACTAATTAGCTCTGATCCTGAGACTATGAGCCCGCGTATGAAGTTTCTTGATAATCCTCAGTTTGATGTTAAACGCGACATGAAGAGTTCTCGGTTGCCTTATGATGAATTGATTAAGAGATCTACAACTGTTACTCTGAAGGGTACGGATGATAAACCTCATCTGGTAGTGTCAACGTATTTTACGAATATAGTTGGTAAGAAGTTTGATCCAGTTGACTTAGAGGTTAGATTGTTTGATGAATTAGGGCGCCCAATTGGGGATAGAATAGTCCCAGGGTTCTCTACTATTGAATCTAACAGCTATAAAGATCCAACTACAACTAAGTATCGAAAAGATATTACTAAGGATCTTGCTAAGGGCGCTGACCAGGACTTTATTGATAGACTCAAGTTTGTTGATACAGTTAAGCTCAAGGTTTTAAGATCTGTTGATCCGTATTTAAATAGCATTTTTGATGATGGTGCAGATGAAACCTCTATTCAATACTATAGAAGCGTTCCAGATGGCGATCCAACCCGCTATAGAGAAGTTACTGTCAAGCGTGATTATCGTAATAGTTGTGTTATTGAAGTTGATAATCGTGGTGTTATAGAAAGAAAATACAAGCATTCAGTTGCAAGTGTCGACGATCTTAAGTATGTTCGAGTCCGTTTCGGATCAGCCAGTGATAAGGTTGCCCAAATTCGGATTAGATCGGTCGATGGTCATAACTTTACTTTTGGTGGAGAAGTTTTGAATCCTGAAAATTTTGATCTTGAGACTAGAGATGTAACGTTTGATACCGCTAATAATAATAGTAGGATCGTGGGTGCGCGAGCAGGTTTGTTTAATTTCAGCGGGCTTGATCTTGAGGGAATAGATGTTGAAGCTGGTTTTCAAATTCTGTTCTATGTAGCTAGGTCAAACGCTGACTTAAATGTTTTTACTCTGCACCCTGATATTAATTCTGCGGCAATGTGTACTATCAATGTAGGGGTCCCACTTGCCAATGAAATTATTATTGGTGGGCTTAATGAAGGTGAGAATGTAATACCACTAACGGATAATTACCCTGTAACGATAAGTACTAAGCCAATTAAAGCTGTAGATGATTTGGATATTAGAATAGAATATGATGAACCAGGTTCCGCTACAACGAAGGTTGTTTATCCTGTTTACACTAGGGATGGACCATTTCTGAACCTTAATTTGCGTAATATTTTCCCGCCATCAAGTGAGGAAGATCCAAGGGTCTACACTTTGTTAGTTAGTTCGGGTTCTGAGTCTAGCCCAGGCTACCTTAAAGAAGCTAGGGAGTTTAGGTTTAGTAATGAAACCCTACCGACTATACAGTTTGGATATGAAGATGACTTGGGTACGCCAGCAAACGATGGTAGTTCTATCCAAGATGTTATTCATGCCATTGCTGGTCAAAATTATATATTTAATAGAGACATCATTCTTAAAGGTATAGACTCTGGTGATATTGCTAATGTAAGATTTAGAATATTAGCTAAGGATAACTCATCAGATTCATACATCAATTATCGAAGCTATAGCTATGGTCTAAACGAAGATGAAGTGATATTCAATATAGAAAGTACATTGCCCTTTACTGATGTCTCTCACATTAAAGAATATAGTCTAGAGACATATATCGGTGATACTAGGTTGCCTCAAGTAAGAGATTTCTTATTGATGGATGATCCAAGGTTAGAGTTTGAGTTATCTAAGGATTTTATATCTTTTGAAGAAGATAATGTTAGTGATTTGGATGTGAAGCTTACACTTAAAGATGGGTTTGCTAGAGATCTTTCCCTATCGCTTGAATCTTATATAAAGGGAGACCCAGGCGCTGGTATTTATGAAAAGACCAAGCCTGTAACTGAATTTGGCACTGAGATTAACAATGTTAACTTTAAGTTAGAATATCATCCAGAACTTGCGAGTCAAGAATCTAGTACTTCGAATGATAAATTTAACTTAGTTTTTGTAGAGGAGGCCTTAGCGCTTGCTGCCGAGTCAGGTGTGTTTGGGTCTGTTGGTAAAGCGACATTCACTCAAATCGAGCGTCAATATATTTCTAGGCTTTTTACGGCAGCACTTGGTCTTGGTATAAGCACTGATATTAGTACCCAATACTCTAATCTAGATAAATTGTTCAAATATCAATTTATTAATTCTATTGGCGAGGTTACTGACTCTGTTGTTGAAGGCGAAGCTTATAGTTTAAGAGTGTTAAGTAGTGTTAATTCTGGTTATTTAAATTTTTGTCTTGCAAGTGATCTTGATAATAATTGTAGTCCCTATGCAAAAGTTGATTTATCTACAGCAAGTCCAGTAGAGGCTGTTATGGAATTTGAAAGATATCTGGCTGAGGGCTTCAAGACGGTAGATCGTTATTATAAATTCGATATACCTTTAGAACTTGCTTTGATGCCTTTAGATACTGATCTCTTTGTTGTTAATTTGGATGCACAATATTTGCCGGCTCTTAATAAAAACTCCGCAACTCTTCCTGAATTGGTTGTGCCAGCTGTAGTCGTTAAATCAAGACCTAGACGAGCATCTGCTTGTCTGGATAAAGAGGTTTCTAAGTTGAAATATGGTTCAGAGCAGCTTGCTAACCCCGCTGTGACTGAAAACCTAATTGCTGAATTTAATAAAAGTGCAATTGAAACTAGAGATAAATTAATTGCCAAAGTTGGTTTTAAAGATAGATCTGAAAATGAATATAAATTTCAGAGAGATGATCTTGGAACATCAAGTAGTGACATTAATAGAATTATATTGAAAATTAATAATCCTACACGTATGAGGGTGGGTGAATCTCAAGGGTATTGTGAATCATTGGCTGATTTATTGGTGAATAGAAATCAGTATAATAATTTTAATAATGATAGGATAGGTGGAATATTTAGAATTTTTGAAGCCAAAGACGCCATACCATCCAGTACTCTTATAAGTGAAAAGGATCATTATAAGATTTGGTGGTTAACTGATAGAAAACTAGAACATATATATTATGAGCACGGATGGCAAAGAGTTGCACCTAGATTCTATTATGATACTAAGTTTCTTTCAAATCAAAATATAGTCAATCGTATCAGAGATGCATTTGTTGAATATGGTAAGGATAATGCATCCTATTATGTCACATATAAGGGGTACTTGAAATCTAGATTCCAAAGACGATTTAGATATGGAGATAAGTATTTAGATATTGGAAAAGTAACAAATCAAGGTGAGAATAGTCCGATATCAGTTATAGAAGTTTGGACAGGGGTGGAAGAATCTTTAAGTGGTAGCCTTGTTTCACCGACTAGTACAATGAAGTTGCGTAATACGCAGATAATGACAGCTTTTCCTCTTTATCCAAAGTTCGAGACATATTTTAGTAAATGAAGATTCTATCAAAACGTAATAATGTCAAAGATCTTGAATATATGACATCCATTATTTCTGAGAATGGATGTCATAGGTTTGTTGATCAGTTTTCTTTACCATTTAATGGAGAAGTTTATTGGGATAAAATTCCTTTACCTGAAGGATTAGCCGGATTTCCTCAAATTAGATACATTGATTATCTGCTTGATGTTGTGTGTATATTAAATAATTTTTTTGTTGATTCTGAACCTAATTTGCAGAAATGTTTTATGGATTGCCTGGCCTTTCTTGACTCTCAATATTACATGTGTTGTTTGGTAAATAATACTGATGATAATTACGTCTATGTTTTAATGTCGAGCTGTGAAAGCTTGCCTGAGAATGCTAATGGCGTTATTGATTCTTATATGGATAAACCCTACATAGGGCATAGTGAAATGATGGAATTTATTTTCAATGAGCAAATGAAATATGATTCTTTTGCTCCAACTTCTAGCGTTAATTATCCATGTTACTTCCGCTCCACCCCCTCCGAACTTCTAGACGAATTTATCCCTTGCTTCGAAGAGAATATCACTGATATACCCAAGGATAGTATTGTTTGGAAGACTCCTTATATGATTAATACTATGAAGAAATTTGCTGCTCTGAAAGAATACCGTAAAACACTAAGTTAAACCTTAGTCCCAATTACAGTCCACGAATTCTCATTAACTTGATAAGCCGTAACATCACGCACTGAAAGCCCATCGAATAATGCCATTGCTTCTTCACGCTTCCAGTAATTAGCTATCTTCGGTAGTAGTTGATCGAAAACTATACTGCGTATATGCCAGAACTTAAATTTAGCGATTTGCTTCATATAAGCGTGGCGCTGAGGGATTAGTTTGACGTAGAGATATAGAGGGATTGTAAATAAATTGGATAATAGATGTGTAACCCATATCGGTAATTTAGAAGTCACCAGGCGTATAGGATTAATGTATCGAACTATCCATTCATTACTCTCATAACCATAGACCCAGATTAGTACTTTACCACCGGGTTTCACTGCACGTACTAGATTCTTTACTGCTCGGCGCGGGAATTCCAAGTGATGTATCACACCGATAGAAAAAGCTATATCAAACTTATTTTCATATGGAATTTCATAAAGAGAATTATATTCTATTGTTGCGTTTGGGTAGTTTGATAAATTTTTGCGCGCAACTTCTACGGTGCGAGTATCGAAGTCGAATGCTGTGACAGCACTAGCTCCGTAGGTGAGTGGCCAGTATGAGTTACGTCCTATGCCGCAGCCACCATCGAGCACAGCTTTATCTTTAAAATCTTCTTTAGTTAGAGGGGCTACCCACTTAAGGAACTGCAGTTCATACTCTGGGATAATTTCTGTGTAGTTACTCCACTCATAGCCGAATCTGTCTGTAGAGCCTTGGTCTTGGGTTTTGGTCATATCTATAATATTTTACCCTAGCAAAACAATCCAGACGGATCGTTTTTGCGCTACCGTGTATAAATACAGTATAGACGGCTTCGCTAGGCTTGCAAGGATAAATATTCACCACATAGATACAATGAGCCGGTTATAACTCTTAGTGGCTGGATTGCTTCGTCGGAATGACCATTTTGATTGTCATCGCGAGCCCGTAGGGCGTGGCGATCCAATTCTTGAATCTTGTTCAAAGACTCCTCTAGGCTCTTATAGCTATAAACTTTAAGTTCAGGATATATCCCAAGGATATACTTTTTAAGTTCCTCTGGATCTTTACTGCGACTATTATTTACCCTTGTAAAGATTGCTAGATCTTTGTTCGGATCTAGTAACTTATAAAATAAATTATCTAAGTATGTCTGGTGATCTTTATCTAATAGTCCTATAATCCAAACCTTAGTTTCTGATAAATATTTATTACGCAAATAGCGATTAAGCTCAGCAGCGCCGTCAGGATTATGTGCACCGTCGACAATAATTCCAGGCTCGCTCTCGTCAAAACGTGCTTGGTAGCGCCTATTGAAGGCTAACACTAAATTGTCATTGCGAGCCGTAGGCGAAGCAATCCATCCCTGATTTTGGATTGCTTCGTCACTGCAATGACCGTTGATGTTGATTGTCTGATCCTCCTTGCAATGATGACCACTTTCGCAAATCGCATCATATATCTGCTTAGCTAGTAGATAATTAGAACCTTCTATGTCATTGGGTGGCATGGCTGTTAGTCTGCCCTCATAGTGCGGCACTGAAGCCTTCATGATGCCGCGCTTTTCGCGTGCTATTGCTTCAAGAGTATTGCCTAAATATTCCTGGTGATCTAAACCTATATTAGTAATTGCTGTAGCTAAGCACTGCTCTGCGCTAAGTATATTAGTTGCATCGAGCCTACCTCCCAGACCTACTTCTATGATGGCTAGCTGAACTCCTGAGCGTTTGAAGTGTTCGAAGGCTAGTAGAGTGAGTTTCTCAAACTCAGTAAGTGATTGACCATATAGACGCGCTTGTTTATCTGTGACTTCACTATGATAGGCATTAGTATCGTAGCTACCACCATAAAGCTCTGACCATAATGAGTTGAAGTCTTCGCTGCTTATATCTTTGCCGTTTACTGAGATGCGCTCAGTGACGTTTATTAAATGTGGACTGATATATTTTCCGATTTGGATTGCTTCGTCCTGCTGGCGCACTCCTCGCAATGACGACGTATTGGAACGATGACTCAAGAACATCAACTCCAGCCAAGTGCAAACCGAGCCCTTACCATTAGTGCCTGCTATATGAATTGATTTATAACTATCCTGCGGATTGCCTAAGATGGCTGCTGCTGCTTTAACATTAGCTAATCCTAGTTTAATCACTTGGAGCCTTTACTCCGCTGCTGCTTCAGGACCAGGTTTCACGGGTTCAGTATCGCCAGTTTTAACTGGTGCTGGACCGCGTCTTTGTCTGTCGCGCAGTTTTTGTAGAGCTTTAGAGTTGCGCAATCTTCGAACATGTTTATTGCGTTCATCTTTATCTTCGGCTGATCCTCCAGTTTCAGTGTTCTCGCTTGCGGTAGGAGCTTCTATTGCTGCTGGGAAACGTGGCTCATTATCAACAGGCTTAGCGAAATTGCCAGTTAAGGCTGCTTGCGGATCATTGTCTTTATTAGTGTCTGCTGGTTGTGGAGCTCTGTTTTGATCGCCATGTTGGTGTTGCTGTTGATGACGGTTGCCGCCACGATCTCTTCTGTCATTGCGATCTCTACCGCCTCTATTACCACCACGATCGTCTCTGCGATCGCGTCTATCATTACGATCTCCACCACGATCATCGCCGCGTGGTCCACGATCATCACGTCCACCACGGTCTTCGCGAGGTCCGCGTTGTTCGTTTCTGTCGCCGCGATCATGACGATCGCCTCTTTCTTCGAAGCCTCTATCATCGCGTCTGCCACGATCATCACGATCACGCCTATCGTTACGTCTGTCGTTACGTTGGTTGTTATAACGTTGATTGCCACCTTGTTGCTGATGACTATGTTTGCGCTCTGTGCCTCTTAGGTAGAAATTAACTCCTAAACCTTCACAGTGACTGCAAGTCTTGCCAAATATTTCAGAGAGTGCTTGTCCAGAACGTTTGCGGGTGATCTCAGCTAAGCATAGATCAGAGAGCTGTCCTAGTTGTGGTTTAGCTTTATCACTCTTAAGTGCTGTTTCTAGAGTTTCCATTACGGTGATGCGATCCATACGGTTGCTCATATCGATGAAATCCACGATAATCATGCCACCGATATTACGCAAGCGCATTTGCCTAGCGATTTCTACCGCTGCTTCCATATTGGTGCGGCGTACTGTTTCGCGCAGAGTAGTACTACTAGTAAAACGTCCTGAGTTAATATCAATTGAAGTTAATGCCTCAGTGGTTTGGATAATAATATACCCACCACTAGGTAAATCTACACGGTTATATAGACAGTTGCGCAGTTCACTTTCGACGCCTGAATCTGAGAGGACTTTCTCTTGTTCTAGATGTCTTACGGCTACTTCCCTGCCTGTCCAGCCCTTGAGGAACTCTTCGGCGCGATATTTGCCTTGCATGCTATCGACGATAATCTCATCGACGCCAGCATTAAAGAAATCACGCAGAGTAGAATACAAGAAATCTTGTTCTTTGTAGATTAATCCAGGTTCGCTATTGCGCTCATGTTTATCTACTGCATTTTTCCACTTCTCCCAGAGGTTTACGAAATCTTCTTCAAGCTCTTCTTGAGTTCTACCTGAAGCTTCAGTACGAATTACTATACCGATATCTTCTGGCTTCATTAGGTTAGCTATAGACTTAAGACGGTTGCGCTCAGCACCTTCAGCGATCTTACGGCTAATAGCGATACTGCCGCTCTCATTACTAAGTACGAAATATCTACCAGGTAAGCTGATACTTAGGTTAACCCTAGGACCTTTTTTACCGGTTGGTTCTTTGACGATTTGTACTAGAAGTTTTTGTCCTGGATAAACTCTATCGAAGAGATTTCCTGTGCCAGGCACGTCGTTAGCATGCAAGAAACCCATGCGACCATCTTCGAGTTTAACGAAGACCGCATCAATGGCAGGCATGATGTTTTCTACTTTTACGGTGTAGATATCTCCTACTCCGTATTCATGTTTGGATATAAGGAAGTCCAGCGCGCGGCCGTCTTCCATTAGTGACGCTATTTTGTCGAATTCTGATATTACTAGTGAACGCATATATTTTCCTTGTATAAATGCAAGTTTGCAGGCTTGCTTGGTGTTGGGGTTTCGTTTGAATAAAATTTCTGACTATAAACTTACAAGCTCGGGCTGTTCTAGCTTTTGCTCAGTTTTAGTTAATCGCCACTTGGCGCCTGGAATTATCGCATTAAGAATATTCACCACTTTAACTTGTGGTTTAACTCTTATTGAGATTTCATCTTCGCCTAAAAATTTCATTTCTACTATTCGAGCTAGGCTTTGGCTATCTAGTTTATCCTCTAGCTCCAGCGAGGCTGGCAGTCTATCCGGACTGATTAGTTTTGCTTTATAACTTAGCTCTAAAACTTTGTTGATTGAGCTCTTGCCTACTGACTCAGCCGCCTCAACAAACCTTATTCTAGCTTGTTCTGGCAGTTCTTGGTTTAGAATATTCTTTAAATCTTCTAAATTTGTAAAGGCTTCAGCGAGCTCTATTTCTATATATTCCCATTCTGACTCGATAAATAACCCTAATGCGCTCCCCCAGCTTATCTTAAGTCTAGGATTAAAGCCCTGTGAGTGTACTAGGGGTAAACCCGTCTTACGTAATGCTCTTTCGAATAGTTTTTGGAAGTCTAGATTACCGATGAAACGTAAATCTTCTAATTTTGTTATTACTAGACGGTATTTGTGGCCTTTATTGGTTAGGGGTTGCTGAGATCTTTGGTTCGTCATCGCGAGCCCCGTAGGGGCGTGGCGATCCATTACTGGATTGTGGATTGCTTCATCGACTACGTCTCCTCGCAATGACGAAGCTGGGATTGTTTTGTCACTTAGGTCTGACTGGTGTTGCTTGTTTGGTAATAATGATGATACTAACCCTAAATTAGCGCAGCTCATTTTACGTTTCTCTATATCTATTTCTGTAACGAAAGGATTATTCTTAGAGTGATTATAAGTAACCACGTTCTTAGTATCCAATCTAAAACAAACTCCGCAAGCATGACATTTATTTTCGGTGCAGGCTTCAGTTTCAGCAGCCTCTAGTGACTTCTGCCACTCATCCGGGAAAAACTTATCAGTAAAACCTAGGTCTAATACTTCCCAGCAATTAGGCTCATAGGGCTGACGCTGATGATATGCTTCTATCTCTAGATCTAGTCCAGAGTCTTTAGCAGCTTGCGACCAGCGTTCGATGTTTAGGTTCTCTGCCCAAGAATCCATGCGCGAGCCAGCTCGCCAAACCCTCTCTATGACCTCACCCCAGCGTCTGTCGCCGCGTGACATCACTGCTTCTAGTAATGCGATCTCTGGTTCGGTGCAATTAAGCTTAACTGTGCGTTTGAGTTTGCGTTGCCAAATACCATCTTTGAGATATTGGTGTTTGCGCTTGAACTCTGCTTGGCTGCATTGAGCGTAATACTGGAAGGCGGTAAAAGTTTTAGGTACAAAGGTAGAAATAGTACAAGTTATATCTATTGCTTTATAATTTTTGGCTTTGTATTCTTCGCCTAGTTCGCGGGCTAAGTTCGCCCGCGCCCGCTCCTCGCGCCTGACGTCTTCAGCCATATTAGCGGTCCAGCTAAGTATATCGAGTATGGCATCTAGATCTTCATCGGTTTCAGTGGGTAAGCCGATCATAAAATATAATTTGATTTTATTCCAACCGGCTTCGTAGCTGCCGCGTATAGCTTTATAGATATCTTCTTCAGAGAGTCCTTTATTGATAACTTTGCGCAGGCGCTCGCTACCAGCTTCTGGTGCAAAAGTCATACCTGATTTGCGTACTTTTTGTATTTCAGCTGCCATCTCGACATTAAATCTATCTGCGCGCTGACTTGGCATAGACATTGAGACACCAGCAGCAGCATGATTATCGTTGAGAGCTTTAGCTGTCTCGGTTAGACAAGTATAGTCACTAGCAGATAGCGAAAGCATAGTGTAGCTATCGTAACCATTATTGCGTATCGCTTCAGTACTGAGCCTGAGCAAATCTTCTGGACTGCGCTCACGCACTGGAAGATAGACGTAGCCCACCTGACAAAATCTACAACCTCTATCACAGCCGCGTCGAATTTCCATTACTTGTTTGTCTTGTACTGTGCTTATGTATGGCACTGGACTAGTAGTGGGTTGATTGCGATCTTCTAGTTGGGCGATGCGTTTGCGCACACGGCTAGGAATCGTCATTACCAGCTCGCCGTCATCCTGAGCGTAGCGAAGGATCTCTATTGGTTTAGGTAGATAATTGGCATTGGGGTCAGGCTTATAAAGAGAGGGTACATAGACACCAGGAATTTGCGCAAGTGCAACTAAAACTTGAGCGCGCGTAGAACTTTGCGCTTGCTCTTTAACTAAGCAATCTTGCACCTCGGTAATCAAATCCTCTCCATCACCGATAAGATAGAAATCCATGAAATCTGCCATCGGCTCTGGATTGTGCACTGCTGGTCCACCAGCAAATATCAGTGGATGACTGTCGTTGCGCTCGTTGCTGCGTATAGGGATTTGCGCTAGATCTAGTATATTGAGCACATTAGTGTAACAAAGCTCATAACCTAAGGAGAAGCCGATAAAATCGAAATCTTTAAGTGGTCTTACACTCTCCCAAGCCCAGAGTGGAATATTGCGCTCGCGTAAGATGCTTTCCATATCTGCCATTGG
>CAYUFH010000037.1:0-12471 GCA_964444015.1 uncultured Gammaproteobacteria bacterium
GTAACTATCAATGATGGTGCTGGTAACTATGATCTAAGAGTTGAAAGCGATGGTAACGCTGACATGCTCTTCGTTGATGCTAGCTTCAATGGTGTTGGTATCGGTACTGATACTCCAGCGGCTACTTTAGATGTTAATGGTACAGCAGCAATCTCTGGTGCTACAACGATTGCAGGCTCACTCACTCTGGCTATAGTCGAAAAATCAGCTGACTATACCGCAACGGCAAACGATTACACAATCCTTGTCAATGCAACAGGTGCTGCTCGTACCATCACTTTACCTGCGGCAGCTGGCCTGAATGGAAGAACATACATCATTAAGAAAACAGACAGCTCAGTTAATGCTGTTACTGTAGATGCGAATGCCTCTGAAACTATAGATAGCAGTCTCACCTACATTTTAGGCACGCAACATGCCACTGTAACTATCCAAGCGTACAACGGAAACTGGTACGTCTTGTAACAAGTCGGGGAGAGTTCATTTCCCTTCTGCCCGCCCCCGAGAGCATGCACTCGGGGGCTTTTTTTTGGCATGATAATATATCATACGTAATGAAAATTCACGACTACGCATTTCTTGGTAAGGATTTTGTCAAATTTGAAGACGCCAAAATCAGCGTTATGACTCATGCCTTTATGTATGGAACTGCCGTATTTGAAGGAATACGTGCATACTGGAACCCTGATAAAAAGAAACTCTACGCTTTATTAGTAAGACCTCACTTGGAGCGCATAGTACGTAGCTGCAAAATCATGCGCATTAGTCCTTATTACTCTGTCGACGAAATGGAAAAAATTATTCTTGAGTTACTTAAACGCAATAAACCACAATGTGATGCGTATATAAGACCGTCATGGTTCAAGTCTACTCTACGTATCGGACCTGTATTAGTGACACCTAAAGATGATGAGGATTCTTTCGTTGTAAGTTCTATAGATCTTGGTGACTATGTAGATACCGAGAAAGGGCTTTCCGTAATGATCTCTAGCTGGCGCAGACTTTCAGACAATGCTATTCCTGCTCGTGCCAAAATTAACGGCAGCTATGTCAACACCGCTCTTTCTAAAACTAATGCTTATTTAGCCGGCTTTGATGATGCTATTTTTCTTACTGAAGAGGGTCACGTTTCAGAAGGTTCAGCAATGAACCTCTTCATCGTAAGAGATGGCAAACTTATCACCAGCGCAGTTACAGACAATATCCTAGAAGGTATTACACGCAGCCTTATTATGCGTATAGCGCGTGAAGATCTTAATATAGAAGTAGAGACTCGTGAAATAGATCGTACCGAACTATATGTTGCTGATGAAGCCTTCTTTGTTGGTACTGGCGCTCAAATCGCACCAATCGCTAAGATTGACAACTACCTTGTTGGTAACGGCAAGCCTGGCTCTATCTGCCAAAAACTCCAGAAAGTATATAACGACATTTGCCGTGGCAACAACCCTAAATATGCTTACGCGCTTACTGAGATAACTTACTAGTATATCTCGCTGCTTCATATTGCTTAATAAAGTTATCTATGGTGTCGTCTTCCTTATATTTATGTCTAATTTCTTTGGCTAGAGCATAGGCTTCATGGAATCTGCCTGAAATATAAAGCGAATTAAACAAATTAACATTAAGATCTAACATGCTTGGATTCAAGGCTTGATACTTGCGAGCAAATTCATGAAATCTAATACTGCGCACTCGAAAAGCTAATTTAACTAGCTGCCTTGCTAAGTAAGGATTGTGCAAAGCTTCCTTATCCATCAAGTCAAATAGTTTATTTATTGCAGGATTTTTAGGGCCCAATATAAGCACAAGTTCTTCGTTAATCAAAAAATGTTCTGGATAATAAAGATGCCCTAGCTTAAATATTTCAAAAGCAAGTTTAATATCACCCTGTAACCTTGCAGCCTTACCTGTTACATATATAGCTGAAGCCATACTCCTCACGCCGGTAAAACCATATTTATTCTCCAAAGCATTATGCGCTAGTTTTATACGATTCAACACAGCAGCTTTATTTAAATTATTAACAACAATAAAGTTATTAAACTGCTTGTTTAGTTTAGCGAGTTTATCAAGTGGTGTTTTAAAGGTCTTAGTACCTGGATTATTGTAATAATCCAGCAAACTAGCACTCCAAAGCTGTACAAGCGCTAGGTCTTGCTTGCTATTAATAATAGTCGAAGTCCATAATCTTTCTCCATTTTGCCAATCTTGATTTCTAATAATAGACCTAGCAGATAAAGCCACTACTACAACTAAAACTAGTAAGGTAAATATCCTGTTTCTCTGTATTGATGGCTGCTGATCTCTATAAAAATATTTCTCTATTAAAGATACGATAAACACCGTCAAAGCAAGAGTAAAAATATAGCAATATCTTTCCCTAGCTAGAACATAGAGGGGGATAATATTTAGCACAATGCCAAGACTTAAGAAGGTCAGGATAGAAGAATAGGCAATTAAATATTCTTGCTTACGCATAAAATAAACAATCGCATAGATAAAACAACCCACACAAGCCAAAGCCAGCCAATGATAACTCGTTCCAAAATCACTAAGAATTACTTGGTGGTGCTGATCTACAGTGAGGATCTTAGGATAAAAATATAATTTAATATAATGGAAAAATATTTCTGGGGCTAGCACAAACACTCTTTCAAATATTTCTGTGAATCCTGCTGTCCAAGCATGCGCCTCATTGAGTACTGAATTTCTAAGACTGAAATAAGCAAGGACCGTAAGCCAGCTAGCTGCAACCCTAATCCAATCTATTGCTTGCCTAAAAGCTTGCTTCTCATAGAGGTAATACAAACTCAGGCAAGGTGCTGTAATAATAGCCATCTCCGAGCCTAAATAAGCAATAAACAAACTTACCATTGCAAATATTAATAAAACCCAATCTCTATAATTAGAATAATTCTTGCTGTGGATATTAATCAAAAACGCAACTAAAGCAAAAAACGTTGCCCACAAAAACCCCACTCCTGAAGTAAGCATATTAATTGCTTCATTGTGCAAAGGATGCACAGTCCAAATCGCAGAACTAACTGTAGCGACTAGTAAATTACCATTGAATACCTTAGTTAGTATAAAAAACACTAGTATCGTATTTATAATGTGAAATAAGTAATTAAAAAATATATGAAAAAGTACAGGATTAGCTCCCCAGATACTGTAACCTATTGCTGATCCAATCCACTCTAAGGGTCTGTAAATAAAATTAGGTTGATTACTCCAAGCTCCATTCTGGCTTATTGAAGGGTGACGCAAATAAAAATCCGCCGCCGCCAGTGGACCATTATGCACCTTACCCTTGTGTGCAATTAAGGCAATATCATCATAACCACTAAATTCGCTAGTAATTGAATTAAACCAAGTAAGCCCGGAAATTAAGACAAGAGCTAGAATTGCGGTCTTTTTTGTTATTAGTAGATCCCATGACATAATAAATTATTATAGTGGCAAAATGGCTCATGAATTAGCTAAACGCTTAATAACTACTCTAAGAACTCAACTAAGTAGCGAGCAAGTTCTTGCAAGTCCTACTGATTTGCGGCTTTATGATACCGATGCAACCTCATTATTCAAAAATCAAGCATTAGCCATCACCTTACCAAATAACACAGCAGAAGTCGCAAGCATAATTCAAACCATCAATCAAATTCGCCAGCAGGGTTATCCAGAGTTAAATTTCGTTGCTCGCGGTGCTGGTACTGGACTTAGTGGAGGAGCTATTGGCAATGCTAATTCTATTATTATTTCACTAGCTCGCCTCACTCAAATCTTAGAGATAGACTACCAAAACAAAACAGCGCTTATTGAAACTGGTGTAATTAACGCCGACCTATCCAAAAATTTAGACAACTTGCATTTCGCCCCAGACCCCTCTAGTCAAAATGCTTGCACTATCGGCGGCAATATTGCTGAAAACGCTGGCGGTATACATTGTTATAAATACGGTGTCACCAGTGAACATATATTAGGGCTAGAAATTGTTTTACCTGATGCTAGCATCGCCTATCTAGGAGCCCTCAACCCTTGCCAGGGAGGACACAGCGACAATAAGAACAATGTAGTTCAACACAGACAACTACAAGCTAAGTACAGTTGCAATAACAGACATAAACATCTAAACATCGACCTCGCTAAATTATTCACCGGCAGTGAGGGTACTTTCGGTATCGCGACTAAAGCATTAGTTAAACTCACGAAAGTACCAGAATCATTTATCACTATGCAACTAAGCTTTAATTCTGTTGAAGCTGCCGCTGAGCTAACTAAAAGCATCATTGCTAATGGTTTTAGCCCTGCTGCTCTTGAAATGATAGATGCTGTTGCCATCGAAGCAGTCGACAAAGCTTACAAACTAGGTATCAATAATAATTCGTCATTGCGAGCCGAAGGCGAAGCAATCCATGAATCACCATGCCTCTATGGGGCTCGCGATGACAAAACCGTTAACGCAATACTACTAATAGAACTAGATGGCGACACAGATGAGGTCTTACTAGAAGCTAGCAAAATTAAAAAACTAATCAATCAAAAGCAAATCCTTAAGTACGAAGAAACTCAAGATCCAAAACGCAAACAAGAACTTTGGAAAGTGCGCAAAGGTGTCGCTGCGGCTTTCGGACAAATCGCCCCCTACTGGTATCTATATGATGCCGTGGTGCCCCGCTCTCAAATTCCAGAAGCTCTTAAACAAATCCAAGCAATTGCTGATAAATACCAGCTACTACAAGCAGGCATGGCACATGCTGCAGATGGCAACTTGCACCCAAACTTTCTCTATGATCCAGATAAAGACCCCACTGTCATTGAGCGCATCTTTAAAGCTAGTCATGAAATTATGCGTCTCTGCGTAGATTTAGGCGGTACTCTTTCTGGCGAGCATGGGATTGGACTTGAGAAACGCGAGTATATGGACTATCTTTGGAGCCACGCTGATATGCAAACCATGCTTAAACTGCGAGAAGCTTTCGATCCAGACTATATAGCCAATCCAGATAAATTATTCCCCATACGTATCTGTAAAGAAAACCACCAGCATTGCGAGGAGAGCATTAGATGATCCGATTATCAGCTGACGATTTTACAGTAGAAGTCTCTGGTTCAATCACTCTATTAGAGCTAGATACCGAGCTTGCTCGTTATGGGCAAACCAGCCTACTCTATGGACCAGCGAATTATAGTATTAATCAAATCTTACTAGAAAATTGGGGTCATAGTTGTCATCATGCCGTACTAGGACTAAGCATAAAGCATCAAGGCATCAACACTAAATGTGGCGGGCAAGTAATCAAAAACGTCTCAGGCTATGATTTAGCTAAATTATATATAGGTAGTCGCGGCAACTACGGACAAATCACCAGTGCTTATCTGCGCACAATAAAATTAGCAAGCGAGCAAATCACATATAATTGCCCAGAAGGATTTTGGGACTTAGATCTAAGCCACTGGCAAAATTGCTCCTTGTCATTGCAAACGCCACACACATCGTTGCAAGCGCCCAACGCGTCATTGCGAGTGCAACGAAGCAATCCATCTACAGAAATAACTATCTGGGGTGAGACTGATTTACTTGAATTACGTGCAAGCAAACTAGAAAAACTAATTAACAATTACCAAAAAGAAAAATCTAACTACCAAAAACAATACTTAGATACTAGAAGTAGAATAGAGCTAAACACTTCCCTATCATCACTAAAATATCTTTATGATGAGATTTGTTGCGCTCACAATGAGCAAAACGACAAGATGATAGAAGAAATCATCGCTCTACCCAAGTACACCGCAATCTATATCTATTCAGAAAACCCTGAAACAATACTAGAAAAAATCAAAAAACTAAATCAACTATTTACAGCCACACTTTATCCAACGACTCTAGATAATCAACGATTAGAACAATATTATAATGCCGAAAACCCGGACGAGAAAAGGATTCTAGAAAAACTCTATGCAAAGTTCAATTAAAACCAAACTAGAACAACTTAAAGCCTGCGTGCATTGCGGCATCTGTTTGCCTGCTTGTCCTACTTATCTAACGACGGGCAATGAAGGTCACTCGCCGCGCGGAAGATTATACCTAATTAGGGACTATGTCGAATCATGCGATAGCACGGCAGCACGGCATTGCGAGGAACAAAGTAACGAAGCAATCGATAAATCATCGCCACTCAACGAAGACTACAAGCAACAAAGCATCAATTACCTAGACGCTTGCCTAGAATGCAGAGCCTGCGAAAGCGTTTGTCCCAGCGGTGTTGAATACGCAAATATTCTTGACTATGCGCGCCATGAAGCTAAGCTAACTAAAACTAACAAAGGTTTGATAGCTTTAGTACGCAAACTAAGTTTTAAATATCTACTACCAAATCGTTCACTATTAAATCTTTTACGCTCAACTATGTCCTGTCTTATCACACCACTAAGAGCGACTCTTAACATTTTTGCAAGCGCAACACCCACCCTCGTCACTGCAAGGAGGGCGAAGCAATCTATATTCAGCAAACTCAAATCCATAGTTAAACTCAGTCCCAGACTAGAAAATCCCTACCGAAGCATAAGAACCAATCACTATTATTTCTCCAATCATCCTCAAGCTACTACCCTATCTCTACCACTTGGTTGCGTTATGGATACTCTCTATAATCACGTGCACTGGGATACTATTCGAGTTCTAAATAGTTTTGGTTATCACGTTTATATTCCTGAAACCAAATGCTGTGGTGCTTTGGCTAGTCATAGCGGCGAGTATGAGCTTGGTCGTCAACAAAGTCAAGAAACCCTGAGTACACTAGCAAGAAACCAATACCAAGTGGTTTTTAATTCTGCTGGTTGCGGTGCTCACATTAAACAATGCAATCCACACTATGCGTCATTGCGAGCTGAAGGCGAAGCAATCCAGACCTATGACTTTATTGAAATCATCCAAAATGCTCCTGTCACCATGGCTGAGTTTGCTACTCAACTTAAAAACACCAAAACTATAAAAGCTACTTATCACCCAGCTTGCCATCTTAAGCATGCTCAAGGCATAGGCAATGAATACCAAGAATTACTTAAACTTATCCCAAATCTAGAACTAGTGGCACTGACAGAAGCTGATGTTTGCTGTGGTTCAGCCGGTTTTTACAACTTAATTAAACCAGAATTTGCTGATCCTATAGGTCAGCGTAAGGCTAGCAATATCAAAAACGCAAATGCTGATATTCTAGTAACAGCTAACCCTGGTTGTATTTCACAAATACAAGCTCAGTTACCCCAACAAACAATCATGCACCCGATTAGCTTAATAGCTAGCTGCCTAAATCAATGAAGAAAACTCCTGTCACCGATATCTCTCAAGAATTCAGCGCTGGCAACATTGCCGTGATGAATAAAGAATCAGCAACAGCATTAGGCAGTTATATCCCCGCAACCAATCCAGATTTATCGCGCTATCTTGTTAACCCAGAAACCATAACCTTAGCTAAAAAACTAATTATTCTAGATGAGCAGCAACGAGTCAAACCTAGAGATAGAGGACTAAAACAAGCATTAGAATTTTATACTAATAAGCTCGCTTTAAAGCAGCCCAAGCTCTATTCCATCTGCTTGAAGGCAGCTCAAGACTTGCTCCAGCAGAACCCATATAATAAAATCCCTCGTATGCTTTATTGTCTCTCAGCTCACAGTAGCGAAGAGCGACTTATCCAGCTAATAGATCGTATCGCTGAGCAAAACATTCTCAAAGATGAACTAAGCATTTATATATTATTGAACGGTAACAACATTACCGAAATCCAAGCCAAACAAAAAGAACTTGAAGAAAGTAACTTGAAACACCCCGAGCTGGATTTACGCATAATTACTACGCTAGTACCAGTACCGTGGCAAATGGGATTCAAAACTCTTGCTATTACTACAGCAATGCTTGCTATTAAAGAATCATTAGATCAATTAAAAATTATTGATCATCCTGATATGGTTTTGGCTTTTGCTGATGCAGATATTCTTAGCTATGCTAATAACAATTTACTTCAGGAACGCAGCCAAAGAATTATTGAAAAAGGCATGCTAATTGACTTTGGACCATATAAACAAATCAGCAAAGTTATGGCTGGAGACACTAATAATATCAATGCCCAGATTATTTTCGAGCTACATAAATCTGCTCGTAATTTGCAAGATCAGCAAAGAAGCCAGATTGCCAAAAACACTGATTCTAAAATAGCCAAAGTCAGATATCTTCTCATCGGTGCTAATAGCGCCTGCTCGATGATACTTGCAGCCTTAGTCGGCGGCATGCCATTCCATAATGTCTTATACGAAGATATGAGCTTATCAAGTACTACTGCTGCTCTACTTAAAAAACTAATGCCAGATCTCAACCAAAACAATCTCTGCGATAGGGGACTTGCGCCTAAACCTAGCCAAGACAATTTTGTTATTACTGATGCTGGAGCCGAATTGAGAGCGCTAAAACAAAACCTACCTATAGGGCGAGCTTTTATGAGTCATCACCCTCAAGCAAACCAGCAAGAGCTCAGTCCTATTGATTGGGATAGCCCTAAAAGCCTTAACGTGACTCGCTTACATCAAGAGATGGTTGAATCACTACGACACTATCTTAATAGTCTAGCCCTAAGTAAAGATGACAACCTCAGCTCCTTCTGGTCAGAAGAGTTAAGCAAACTAATTAAAGAATACATTGAACAATTAGAACCCAAACTCAATGCCGCCTTAGAGCAATTTAAAATCACAGACAAACTAAGTCTGCAACTAACGGTAACTGATCTTCCTAATATTAAAGTTTCATTAGGCAACAACTCTATAGATGTGGGCTTAGATATTGAATTATTAGAAAAAACCTTCACTAGCCAACTCTTTGCCAAACTTATCAAAGGTTTCCGTTTCGGCAAAGATTCACTAACTACTATCAAAGCAAAAATAGACCCTAATGAATACCAGGTTACAGAAGTCTATGGTACTACTGCACCGTGGGTATATTTCCCACATTCCTACTTACTAGTCAGTAAGTCTTCTATCCCAGCCATGCCAACTACTATCCCTGATAACACTTATATACTAGATCCTATACTAGGAGTAGTGCAACATTCATCGAACCCTAAACATGGCTTCACTATTAGCTCTCAGACCGACACTACACTAAATTTCCTTGGACATATGAAAGATTACCTACCTCTAACTCGAACCGAAGATTGCAACAAAATCATCTGCCTGAAAGACAATAAATTATATGGCTACGATCCTATCTTAAATCAAGGTGACTACTTAGATCCCTCTGAGTACCCCGACGAATTAAAACAACTAGCAAACATGTAGTTTATTAGATTTACGAATAAGCTTCTTATGCTTAATATTCTCGTGAATAAAATATTCTTTAGGTTGAGGTACGCGCATAATAGAAGAGCCCAATTCTTCAATCCTCTTCAAGTTAAACTTAAGCTCTTGATCAAATAAATAATTATTAGTCTTGGAGAATAACTTAGTGTTCGAAAGAAAACCGCTATAATCCTGGCGTTGATTTTGCCCTGGAAGCTTGATCATCAGTGGCACATGGGTGCTAAGTAGCACTTGATCTTTAACTTCTAATCCTTGAGCCTTAAGCTCTTGCTGCAATTTAGCTGACATTGGATCCATACTGATATTCTTAATATCCTTATCGACTCTCAATGAGTGATCGGCTGTAACTATAATTAGCGATTCATCATAGATTCCTAATTCTTTAAGTCTAGTAAGAATTTTTGCAAATAATCTATCTGTGTAATCAAGATTCTGCATATAAGCATCTTTACGCTCTGTATAATTCTCGTAAAGATTATCCCAATCTGGCTCTGCACCATTTTTATTAAAAACATAAGGTGGATGCGGCACATTGAAATGAACATAAATAAAACTATTACTAGGTTTAGTCACTAAATGCTCCAAGTAATCGGATTCCATTGTTTGTTGAACAATTCTAGTTCTACGATTATCAATCAAGACCTTGATTTTATCGATTAATAGATGCTTGTAGAAATGATCGCCCGCTAGTGGCATATACAATAGGTGCCTCAATGAAGATGTCAACAAGGCTGGCATTGTTGAAGGCATCTGATACCAAGAATAAGACTTGCAAGAACTTAGACCATCCAAAAGATCACAGTAGTTTATATAGTTACCAAAAACCGCCGTCTTATAACCCAAAGCACCCAAATAACTAGTTATAGTTTCAGGCTGATCTAAGCCAATAATAATAGGTATGGATTTAATAGTTCTATCGTAAGGAGAATAAGCCGCATGGAAATTCCAAACCTGATCTGAGAAATCTCTAAAAGCCGGGAATCTATCGCTGACAATTCCAGCTTGCTTAGACTTAAGCAAATAAAGTTCTTGATAGGATAACATATCAAATAATATAAAAATAATATTTTTTGGACTTTTATTATCCCTGACAGTGACTGGCTTTGAGCTAGTGTAAGAAATAATATGCTCAACGGGCTTAGCATTAATAATTTTGAGGTATTGGAAAAAAGTAACAAATAGACTTGCTGCTACTAAAGCTGAGATTAGTTTTTTTCTGTATAAATGAAGCTTGGTTCTAATCAAACGAAAAACCAAATCACTAGTAATTAATATAGAAAGCAGAAGAAAAATATAAAATGACAGATGCAAGAAATAAGCCAAATAACCAATTAAAAAATAAACTGGTGCTAGCTTACGAATGCGCCTATTGCTAATACTGCTAAAAACTCCAAAAGCTAAAGCAATAAATAGCCCATGAATCAGAAATAAAGCCAGCAAATCTACTGTTTGCCAGTTAGTAAACATCCTGTGATAGTCCTGGCTAACCGCTTCCAAATAATCGAAAAGAAGAATATTAGCCTGCAGGACTGCATAGCCAAGATTGAGCAAGCGTCTTTTGTTTAGTAACATTAATCTCCTAAAAGTTGGAGCAGATAGATTTTACGATTATTGGTTTCACTATACACCTTAACTATCTGAAAATGCTCATTAAGCAGCTTCTCAAAATTAGTATCTGTGACATGTTTATAGATATTTTCGCGAGTACCTAAAGTCTTGAGGAACATCTCATCTTCGTGACCAACAAACTCAACAACTAAATACTTAGTAGTAAGTGACGCTAAGAATCTTACTATCTCATCTAATGGCACTCGAGAAGAAATCAACAAATGATGCATCAAAGCTAAAGCAAATACCATATCTGCTTTGACATCCTTAGATAGTCTCTCTAGAACACTCTTACGCTCTTTATTATTCCAGCCCATGCTTGGTGAAGGATTAGATAGATCTAAACAAATCGGCGTAATATCAGGATTCTCTACTAAGCATCTCTGGTAGAGCCTATCAACACAATCATGATCAAGATCTACGCTAACTACTTTGGCGCCAGCGCCATGAGCAATAAAACTAAAATCACCCTCATTACAACCAAGATCTATTAGTTGTTGAGGCTTAGCGATCTCTAAAATCTCTTTAATGATAGTTTGCTTAGCAGCATATGCACTATCACCGTAGTGTATCCCTTCAGTGTAACTAGACCAAACGCTATCACTCTTGGCTAGTGCTTTCAGGTGTTGTTTTCTTAGCTCCTGAAGCTTCTTGCGCGCCATACCTAAAGTCAGCTGCTGGCTCTTAATATTCGCTTGGCTCACTGAGGCTATCGCACTGGTTTCTGCCACTTGCTTAGCCATTTTAGATTGATCTCTAAATAAATAAGGTAATCCAACCTCAAGAGGATACTGAGTATAAGATTTCAGGCTGCCTAATATAGCTTTGACTTGATCGACTTTAATTCCATCTAAGTTAGCTAGAAACAGTTCTTTAGTGCTGATATTACGCTCGAGCTTAAGGATAATCGTGTAGAAAAAGCACTCCAGGAACTGGTTATAAGCTAGCCAGATATTTCTACTTGAGTTAGATTCTATAGAACTAAAATCAATAAAAATTGGTTTACTACCTATGTACTGAACATTAAACGGCGTTGCATCTTTAAGGCAAAGATTATCGTTTAATAATTCAATCTGAACATCCAAGGTAAAAATCGCCGCATCAATAATCTGCGATAAAGACCATTCATAGGGATAACTAATAAAATTTATTTTGCGATGCTCTAGAACCTTCTCGCCTTCTAGCTCAACATACTTAGTCTCAATAAGCTTAGATTCACGAATTAGTTTCTGAACCACTGGTCTAGCCAAAATATCTTCATAGAACGCTTGTCTATCTTGGTTAATATGCCTATAAACGGCATCACCAGCATAGAAGACATAGCCATCTGGATCTTTAAAAGAACCTGCTTCTTTATTTAGGGATTTAGTTGTCGCTAGAGTTTTTGTCATTGGTGTTTGGTTTTTTCTGGAAGCCAGAGAAGATTCTAGCAATAGTATCTTTAAAGAAAAAACCGCCACCGACTAGTGCTGCCATTACAGATTGGACAACCATGCTACCTGTACCAAGGTC
>CAYUFH010000037.1:12571-13968 GCA_964444015.1 uncultured Gammaproteobacteria bacterium
GGCACTATCTTAGAGATATTACCCGCTCCAGTAATCAAAAGTAAATCATCATCCTCTAAGGCCGCATCAATAGCTGGCTTGAGCGCCGCGACCATGTCTTTATAATTTCCCTGCTGATCAATGTCATCGCGAACCGCGCCCACGAGTTTGTCATCGCGAGCCGCGTTAGCGCTGTGGCGATCCATCGACTGTATTGTCGGCGCCAAATATCTAACATTCTCCCGCGCCACCTCAGCTACTAGCCGCTCACTAGTCACACCTTCTATATGTTTGCTACGCGCCACATAAATATCTGCAACCAATAACAAATGCTCACTAGGGAACTCGCGCATCACTCTTATAAAATCCTGCCACAATTGTTTAGTGCGCTCAGGATGATGCGGTTGATAAACCATCACTAATCTCTTCGGTTTCATCGCTAACGCTCCATGCATCAAAGCCGATAACTCAGTAGGATGATGCGCATAATCATCATAGACTCGCACTTTATTCTCGCCATAAGATGAGTTAATTAATTCAAACCTACGCTTAATACCTTTAAAACTCGCTAATGCCCCAAGAGCCTCATCAATACTGATTCCTAGAGTGCTAGCTACCGCTATCACTCCGCAAGCATTCACTAAATTATGATGCCCGTGCATACCCAAATCTAATTTATAACTAGAACCATTAGCTAGAGTTAAAAGCCGTGACTGGATATCTATATAGAAATCCGCTTGACGCTGAGTCCCAAGACTAGAAGCATAAGTCACTGTGCCTGCATGCGACGAAGCATATTCTGCAAGAATAGGATCATCTAAACAGACCACTTTATGCTGCGCAGTATCTAAGAACGATAAAAAACTATTTTTAATCTCAGCGAAACCACCTGGATAATTCTCCAAGTGATCTGGCTCTACGTAAGTTAGCATCGCGATATAAGGTTTAGATTTGAGATAACTTTTATCAGACTCATCACCCTCGAGGACGAAATACTCTCCCTGACCAGCTTTGCCATTATTATTATAATTCGCCAGCACCCCGCCCACAGCATAACTAGGGTCATAGCCAGCCTGCACTAATATATGCGCTAGCATCGCTGTGCAAGTAGTTTTGCCGTGAGTACCAGTTACCACCAGCTGCTTAAAATCAGAACTGAGATAAGTAAGCATATCTGATCTATGCCAAATCTCCACACCGCGCTTCTTAAGCTCAATTAAATCTGTATCAGTTTCTGGCACCGCCGTACTGCGCACCGCCAGATCTATATCAGCATCGAGCGGATCATTAGTCGGGTACGATAAATCACTACGTGAAATTTTTACTCCACTACCTTCTAGTATCTGAGTTAGCGCGGTCATGCCTATGCCCGCAGCACCTAGAAATCTTATATGTTTGTATTTAAGTTTTACCGTCAT
>CAYUFH010000038.1:0-3522 GCA_964444015.1 uncultured Gammaproteobacteria bacterium
CTTAATGAGGTTTTACTTATAGATACTATGGGTGATTTAAGTTCACTTACTGGCATCGCTGATTTAGTTTTTGTTGGTGGTACTATCCCAAATCATGTCGGTGGTCATAATGTCCTAGAGCCAGCTGCCTATGGGGTTCCTGTTGTAGTTGGGGTAAACTATTTTAAGAACGTTGAGACAGTCGAAATGATGGAAGCTGAGGGGGCTTTAGAGGTATCGCAAACTATAGAGGAACTAAGATTATCAATTAAATCTATTATCGATAACGAAGATAAGCGTGTGCTTATGGGGGCACGGGCGATTAATGCCATGAAGAAAAACAAGAGGATCCTGGAGGATACGGTAATTAAGCTTAATGAATTTATTAATCCGGTGACTAAACTTTAATGCAAGAACTAAAACCACTTAATGCTTTGCTGTGTATCATGAGATTAGTGCTCTCTATCCCTTATCAATTGGGGCATCTAGTTCATAGAGCATTGTATGATTTTGGTATTTTGCAGGCACAAAAATTACCAGTGCCAGTTATTTCGGTAGGTAATATTTCTTTTGGTGGCAGTGGTAAGACACCGTTTACTATTGCATTAGCTGAGTATCTTAGTAACCAAGGGCTTAAGGTTGCTATATTAACTCGCGGCTATGGATCGGGAGCTTGTCGTAGTGGTAGGGTAGTGATCGCTGCTCCTGCTGATCTTGATCAGCATAGCCCAGAGGAGATTGGTGACGAGCCTTATTTGATTTTAGAGAAGTTAGCTCAGGCTAAGCATCCAGATTATAATAATGTTATAATCGGCAAGAACCGCTTCAGAGCAGCGATGCAGGCTTTAACTCTCTCTAATTATGACGTTTTTATACTTGATGATGGCATGCAGCATTTAGCATTGAAACGTGATGTTGAGATAGCTTTAGTGAATGTTCATGAAACTGGCTTCATGAGAGAGTTTCCTTGGGCTCTTAAGCGTGCTGATTTCGTGATTCATAGCAAAGTTGACTCGAGCATGGATAAAGCTCATTTGCGCTATCGCTTGAAGTTACTGCGCGACTTAGATCCGCAGCGTCCAGTTGCTATAGTCACGGCTATTGCTGATGCTCAGAGCTTCTTGGCGCAAGTGCTGTCTCATCTAAATGATTTAGCTGAACTTAACCCGGTCGACTCAGTAGTCTATAGCAAGAGTAGTATTCAGCTCTATAGCTTCCCCGATCATCATTATTTTTCATCTAGTGAAGTTAATAAGCTGAAATCCATGGGTATGAACCTTCTGTGCACGCTCAAGGATTTTGTGAAAATCCCTAAAGCAGATCGAGAGGCTTTTATTCCAATCGACCTTGAGCTAGAAGTGTACCCAAGTGATTTATTCACTAGGATTATGGGGAAAATCAAAAATGGAAAATAATTGGAGCACAGCGGTGGTTGAACTTAACAAAGTGAAAATAGAGGAAGCTCAATTAGCTAATGGCTCTTCTGCGCAGCCAAGCTCTAGAGTAATTGTTGCAGCAGAGAGAGGCGGTCCTAACGCATCTGTACTTTCGCGCAGAGAGATTCATGTTCTTGAGGAAATTAGAGAAGGGATGAAAAACCCTGAGATCGCAGCTAAGCTTGAGCTTAGTACTAAGACAGTAGAAAATCATGTCCGCAACATTCTACTTAAACTCGCTGTTAAAAATCGCACGCAAGCTGTGGTTGAAGCATTGAGAAGATCGATAATAACCTTCTAACGACTATTGCCAGGGGACAAGCAATAAAAGACAAAGCCAGACTTCGGGGTCTGGCTTTGTTATTTATGGGGTTTTAATAATTTTGCAGCATAAACAACCCTGCAATAGTCTTGGCATCACGAAGCTCGCCTGTCATCACCATGCGTGTTGCATCAGCCACAGAAATTTCTACTAGCTCTACTAGTTCACCATGATCTAGATTCTGCAGACCAGGAATAAGATCGCGAGCTATATACATCTCTAAAACTTCAGTACAGTAGCCTGGGCAAGGTAGTATGCCACCTAGTTTAGTCCAATTCTCAGATCTATAACCAGTCTCTTCAGCAAGCTCACGCTTAGCCGTGTCGAAAGGATCTTCACCCTTATCCATTTTGCCAGCGGGGAATTCGTAGAGTATCTGAGCGACAGGAGTGCGGTATTGTTTTACCATCACTAAGTTACCGTTAGCTAAAACCGGTATTATACAAACCCCACCTGGATGCACGAAATATTGGCGGCGTGCTTCTATCGGTGGCTGAGTGTCTATGACGACTTCATCTTCAACGAAGTCGAGGAAACGCCCTTTATATAAACTTCTATGAGAGCTTACTTTTTCTAGCACAAGCTAATTATAGACCGTACTTATAAATCTTAAATACATCGTCTGATGCTATTGCATTCATATCCACGCGAGTAAGTGTTACATCAAAACTTTGGCAGCCATGAGCGCAGCGCATCATTGTAAGTGTTACTGGTGCTCCAGGTACTCCTGCAATCAGTTCGTAAACTTGGTTAGCGTCGTACTTGGTGATGTCTATGCCTTCGACTGCAACCATGCGATCACCAATTCTCAGACCAGCACTTTGAGCTGGAGTATTAGGATAAACTTCTACAACTGTACTCATTGCGCCACGCTGATGCATATAACGTAAGCCTATAACACCTACATTAGAGGGAGCGTAGTCAGCATCTAATGTGCTGGCCCCAAGTTTGAAGGCCGCCGATACCGGGGCTAGCGATAACGCAAAAGCTAAAACTGCTATGCGGAAAACACCCATGTTCTATATATGTCCCAAATAGGTTAAGAGACGGTTATCGCTTGTGCTTTTGTGCGGCGCAGCATTGTAGCCAATTAATTTGACGAATTAACTTACGTTAAGCTAAGATAATCACATGCTTGCAACACCAATTAGCTACCATAAAGAGAATTATGCTTTAGATAATATGCGCGAACGTTTTGTGCTGGAGCACGAGCGACTTAAGAATGAAGGTTCTGTTTTTGCTACGGCAATACAAGCTGGCGCTGAGATCAAAGATGAGATGCAGGATTTTGTCAAAGATTTGGCTGGACATATCGGACTTATGATTCAGCTAAGACGATCCGAGTTTGCCACCAATAGTTTTGGCTTTGCGCTTAAAGAATTAATAGAAAAACGTTTTGGTTTTGCTAATAAAGTAGAACGCTTCGGTCTTGATCAAGCTTTTGTTGCACTCAATCAGAAAATTTTTGGTGGTGATGGTGTAATCAAGTGGGGCAAAGGACTTGAAGCTATAAGAACTAAAGCGCAAGAACTGATCAATCCAGAAACCATAAAAGCTTATATCGATAAGATCTTTACTCCCGCAGCAGACGATGCTGGACACGCAGGTTACCAGAGATTGTTTAAGTCTCCTGATAGACCAGGTCAGGACCCGGAGAACAAAGTGCTTGCTGAATTTCCAGCTATGCTAACTAAGCCTGTTGAAGCTGACGCTTTAGCCGAGGAAGTTCGTTCAATGATTACTACTCTTTCTGCAACACCTAGTCATCTTGCTGGTGTTTCTAAG
>CAYUFH010000038.1:3622-6545 GCA_964444015.1 uncultured Gammaproteobacteria bacterium
CGAGCAGGTATTTCTACTAATTGACCTTCAAAAGCATCTTTCTCGCGTTTGATGTACGGTAGAGTATCAACCCAGTTCTTCATTGCTTCTTGGATTTGTGGTACTGTGCGTGATTTCTCGCGAACAGTAATAACATCACCAGCACTCACTTGATAGCTAGGGATATCTACTTTGAAGCCGTTCACTAGGATGTGACCGTGGTTCACAAGCTGCCTAGCTGCAAATATAGTTGAAGAGAAACCTAAACGATAAACCAAGTTATCTAATCTTGTTTCTAGAAGTTGCAATAAGATCTCACCAGTAGGTCCTTTTTTGCGCACTGCACGACCATAATATCTGCGGAACTGTTTTTCTAAGATATTACCGTAGCTGAAACGAAGTTTTTGTTTCTCTTTAAGTAAGCCACCATACTCAGACACTTTAGAGCGTCTTTGACCGTGCTGGCCAGATTTGTAAGGTCTTTTGGCGACTTCGAAAGTCGGCATACCCGATAATAATTCTCCGTATCTGCGAGATAGTTTGTCTTTTGCCTTGAGGTATTTAGCCATATTTATTTGAGCCGCCTGATTGGCGTGCAGGGATCCATAATAGCGAATTTGCCCCTTAAAACGCAATATCCTGGGTATTTACCCCTATTTTTTAAGGATTTTACTGCATATTAGTCAAAAACCTAGTCTGTTAATCCTTATATACATGTCAGAAGGTCATGGAAGCCCCCTATGGGGCTGTATTTAGAACAATGTCAGCCACAGCTTATAAACTATCCAAAAACGAGAAACAGCGCCTGGCTGATCGGATTAATTATTTTAGGACTATGCCGGCTCAGATTTTAAAATCAGCTGCTGATTTGGATTGTAGGGTTAGGGCGACATTGCCTGAGTTTGTCACTCATGACATTAAATCGGTTTTAGTGGGTGGGCGCATCATGTTGCTTAATTGTGCAAATGTGACGGTTCAAGTTATGCACTCATAGGCTAATTTTAGTGCGATTGTGTTTGGTTTAGGTCAAGGCGTTTGCGAGCAAGGCACCGGAGTTGACTGAGCGCGTCAATGAGGATGCCGAGCGAGCAAACAACGCAGAGATAAGTCAAACACGGCCGCACTAGATGATAAAATTGCGCCTACGTGGTCCTAGGCAGTCTCAAAAATAGAATAACCGCAGCTAAAGTCGCAGATCTTCCACGCGGACTTTTTTTGACGAGTAGGCTGGCTCAAAGAATAATTTTTCTAGTTTTATTACTTGTTGTTTGGAAGTTAGTTGCAATTGCTAAGTTTTATCCTAGTTATTTATTACCTGGTCCTGATGAGGTGCTTAAGACTTTTATTTGGGGTTTTAAAGAAGCTGATTTTCTTTTAGTTATATTCGAGTCTTTGCGCAGGGTTTTATTAGGTTATTTTCTTGCAGTTATCATCGGTATATTAGCTGGACTTGCGGTAGCTCGTTATAGTTTTTTGGATAATACTGTTGGTGCCACGCTTACTGCCTTGCAAGCTATTCCTAGTGTGGCTTGGGTGCCGCTGGCTTTGTTGTGGTTTGGTATTTCTGAAGCCGCAGTTTTGTTTATCGTAGTACTTGAAGCTTTTATTCCGGCAGCTTTAGGGGTGCGCACTGCAGCTATGAATATTCCTAGGGAGATTATAAGAGCGGCGCAATGTCTTGGTGCTAAATACTTAGATCTTTATGTGCGGGTAATTTTTCCTGCCATTATTCCGCATCTAGTTAGTAGTCTTAGACTTAGTTGGGCTTTTGCTTGGCGAGCACTGATAGCTGGAGAGCTTTTCGTGAGCGGACTTGGTATAGGACAGCAGCTAGAGTTGGGGCGCAGTCTAGCTGATATGTCGCAAGTAATAGCGATGATACTTATAGTAGCGGCGCTTGGTTATATTAGTGATAACGTGGTTTTCCATAATATAGAGCAGCAAGTGCGCAAAGCTTGGGGGATGCAATGACAGAGCTGGTTAAAGTGGATAATATATCGCTCTCTTATCCAGTCGCTGGAGCTAAGCGAGAGTACATCATTAAGGATTTCTCTTTGTCGATTTCAGCAGGTGAGTTTACTTGTATTCTTGGTCCTAGTGGTTGTGGTAAAAGTTCTCTTTTGGGTTTAGTAGCTGGCTTTACTAGACCTGATGCTGGAATCATAGAAGTTGCAGGTGCTCGCGTTACTCGCCCAGATATTAGTCGCACATTGGTTTTTCAGGAGTATGCTCTTTTCCCTTGGCTTAATGTTATTGATAATGTAGCTTTTGGACTCAAGTATTTGGTGCAGAGCAAACAAGAACGTTATCAGATTGCAGAGAAGTATTTGCAACTAGTAGGACTTAGTCGTCATGCGAAAAGTTCTGTGGCTGAGCTTTCTGGTGGTATGAAGCAGCGAGTAGCTTTAGCTAGAGCACTGGCGGTTAAACCACAATTACTACTAATGGATGAACCTTTTGCGGCGCTTGATGATACTTCGCGCTCTACCATGCAACGAGAGCTTACGCGAATCTGGTCTGAGCTTAAACCAAGTGTATTGTTTATTACTCATAGTGTTGATGAAGCATTGTTGCTTGCAGATCGCATTATAGTTATGACCAAAGCGGATAATTCTCGAGCACAATCCACCGGTCTCATTAAAGCTGATATTCGCCTGAGCGAAGCTAGACCACGTGAATTATCACAGTTAGGGCATTACCGTCAGCAAATACTAGACTCTCTAGCCAGCGCTTCAATGGGCATGTCAGAAGGGCATGTTACTTATGATGCTGGGATCTAAAACTTGCTAAAGTAATATCTAGTGTCAAGTTACGAACCGCTATATCTCAAATATCGTCCCCAAACTCTTAGCGATCTAATTGGGCAAGACTCAGTTAAACAAACCCTGGTTAATGCAATTGCCAAGGGTCGTTTGGTTCATGCTTATCTTTTTACTGGTCCGCG